>NZ_JAFL01000002.1:0-246969 GCF_019633685.1 Paracoccus sp. J56 | reverse complement strand
TGGCAACCCGATATGACAGATGCCCAAAGGTCTTCCTCTCAGCCATCGCCCTCGCCGCAATCGTCATTTATTGGTTATGAGTCCTGACCCTAAGGCTGACATCCACGGCGGGAGGTACGTTGACACGCGGCAGGCTGATCCCGCAGTCCAGCCGATCTTCAAGAAAATGGGTAAAGCTTTCGATTTCCTCATAGCGAAAGATGCGATCAACCCGGTCAATTGTGGTTGTCAGGAAGTCGCTCTGAGTTCCGACCTGCGCAATTGCTGATCCCGCAGGATCAGCATAAGCAGCGGCGAAGTCTGCAAAGCTCATCCCGATCATGGTATGATCAGGGTCATCTCCATCATCGCGCAGGCGAAAACGATACCAGCTTTGCAGCCAGCTGATAGGTTCGCGCATGAGGGCGATGGTGGTAAATTTTTCGCCGGTGATCGAATGTAACCAAGGCTCGATATGGTGCCGATAGGTGCGTAGGTTGGTGTGTTTCAGTTCTGCAGGGCGTTGAACCGCCAGGTTAGCCAACCCCTCCAAAGCGGCTTCGATGGCTGTCGAGCCAGCCTTGGGTGTTGCCAGGAAAACCAGGCGTTTTTCCCAGAATATCAACATTTCTTAACACTCCTGACCACTTGACATGAGGGCTGCGATAGACATTTGCCATTCGGCTGTAAACGGCCTCTTAATCCTTTTCCCCTAACTATGCAGATCATTGGTGATGCTTGATTCGCAAACGAAGGCTTGCCTTTTGCAGCGATGAGGGGCAAATAAGAACAAGCCGTGAACAAAATGGCGGTAGGCGCAGATTGCCCCGGATGGCGGGGTGTGAAATAAGCAAGAGGACCGCATGGCAGGGGCAACACTTTTTGACATGAACGACAAGCGATCCGCAGACAAGCAAAAGGCGCTGGATAGCGCTCTGGCCCAGATCGAACGGCAATTCGGCAAGGGTTCGATCATGAGGCTGGGTGCCGATAGCCCGGTGGCTGAGATCGAGGCGACCTCGACCGGCTCCCTGGGGCTCGATATCGCTCTGGGGATCGGAGGTCTGCCCAAGGGGCGGATAATCGAGGTCTTTGGGCCCGAAAGTTCGGGCAAGACCACACTGACGCTGCATGTCGTGGCTGAAGAGCAGAAAAAAGGCGGCGTTTGTGCCTTTGTCGACGCTGAGCATGCGCTCGATCCTCAGTACGCCAAGAAGCTGGGCGTGAATCTGGATGATCTGCTGATCAGCCAGCCCGATACCGGCGAACAGGCGTTGGAAATTGTCGATACGCTGGTGCGTTCGGGTGCGGTCAGCCTTGTCGTGGTCGATTCGGTGGCAGCGCTGACGCCCAAGTCCGAGATCGAAGGCGATATGGGTGATATGCAGATGGGCAGTCAGGCCCGGCTTATGAGCCAGGCCATGCGCAAGCTGACTGCAAGCATCGGACGCAGCAACTGCATGGTGATCTTTATCAACCAGATCCGGATGAAGATCGGTGTTATGTTTGGGAACCCCGAGACCACCACGGGCGGCAATGCGTTGAAATTCTATGCTTCGGTGCGATTGGATATCCGCCGCACCGGTGCGATCAAGGATCGTGACGAGGTGATCGGCAACACCACCCGCGTCAAGGTGGTCAAGAACAAGGTGGCACCGCCCTTCCGTCAGGTCGAATTCGACATCATGTATGGCGAAGGTATTTCCAAAGTCGGTGAGCTGATTGACCTGGGGATCAAGGCAGGTGTTGTCGAGAAATCAGGCTCTTGGTATTCCTATGGCGATGAGCGCATCGGCCAAGGTCGTGAGAATGCCAAGCAATATCTGCGCGATCATCCTGATGTTGCCTATGCCATCGAAGACAAGATTCGCGCGAGCCATGGCTTGGATTTCGGGGTCGCGGAAGATGGTGACGAGGTGATGGCTGACGAGTGATCGGGAGCCTGATGCTTCCGATGAGGGCGTGATGACTGACAACCGATTGCCATTTCGCTATTTGTCATTCGTCACGCGCCCGCTTTACGGCACTCTCTTCCTCGTGGATTTCGTGGGGGCAGATGTCTTTCGAGCCGCGCAGGATTGCTGGACAGCCGCCATGGCTGGGGATAGACCGTGCGCCAAACCGGCTCTGCCTCGGTGAACCGCTTTGCGATGAAGGCCCCACATGCCCAGCTTGAATGATATCCGCTCGACCTTTCTGAACTTCTTCGAACGCAACGGTCATCGCGTTGTCGAGTCGAGCCCGCTTGTGCCGCGCAACGACCCGACGTTGATGTTTACCAACTCGGGCATGGTGCAGTTCAAGAACCTGTTCACGGGTGTCGAAACGCGGGACTATAAGCGTGCTACCACGGCACAGAAATGTGTCCGGGCGGGCGGCAAACACAATGACCTCGATAACGTAGGCTATACTGCCCGGCACCATACCTTCTTTGAGATGCTGGGGAACTTCAGCTTCGGCGACTATTTCAAGGAAGGCGCCATTCCTTTCGCTTGGGAGCTTTTGACCAAGGATTTCGGCATCCCCAAGGATCGCTTGCTGGTCACTGTCTATCATACCGACGACGAGGCCGCGAATATCTGGAAAAAGGTTGCTGGCCTGTCGGATGACCGGATTATCCGCATTCCGACCTCGGACAACTTCTGGCAGATGGGTCCGACTGGCCCCTGCGGCCCCTGCACCGAGATCTTTTATGATCACGGTGATCAGATCTGGGGTGGCCCGCCCGGTTCGGCTGACGAGGACGGTGACCGGTTTATCGAGATCTGGAACCTCGTTTTCATGCAGAACGAGCAGTTCGAAGACGGCTCGATGCGCGCGCTGGAGATGCAGTCGATCGACACCGGCATGGGGCTGGAGCGGATCGGCGCGCTGCTGCAGGGGAAGCACGACAACTATGACACGGACCTGATGCGTAGTCTGATCGAGGCTAGCGCACATGCAACCTCGAACGATCCTGATGGGCCCGGTAAGGTTCATCACCGCGTCATTGCCGATCACCTGCGCTCGACCAGTTTCCTGATCGCGGATGGCGTGATGCCCTCGAACGAAGGGCGGGGCTATGTCCTGCGCCGGATCATGCGCCGCGCGATGCGCCACGCCCATATGTTGGGTACCAAGGATCCGGTGATGCACCGTCTGGTCCCTGCGCTGGTGCGCGAGATGGGCGCAGCCTATCCCGAGCTCGGTCGCGCACAATCGCTGATCGAGGAGACATTGAAGCTGGAAGAGACCCGTTTCAAACAGACGCTCGACCGCGGATTGCGGCTGCTGGATGAGGAGCTTTCGAAGCTGCCCGAGGGGAGCGAACTGCCGGGCGAAGCTGCGTTCAAGCTTTACGACACCTATGGCTTCCCGTTGGATCTGACGCAGGACGCGCTGCGTGAAAAGGGTCGGACCGTGGATACGGCCGGTTTCGACGCTGCTATGGCCGAGCAGAAGGCTAAGGCCCGCGCTGCCTGGAGCGGTTCGGGTGAAACGAAAGATGCCGCGATCTGGTTCGACATTGCCGAAGAACATGGCGCGACCGAATTCCTGGGCTATGACACCGAAATCAGCGAGGGACAGATCCTTTCCCTTGTTCAGGAAGGGACGGCCGTTGACAGCGCCGCAGAGGGTCAGCAGGTGCAGATCGTCGTCAATCAGACGCCCTTCTACGGCGAGGCCGGTGGTCAGGTTGGCGATACCGGTCTGATCAAGACCGAGACCGGCGCGGCTCGCGTGACCGACACCAAGAAATCGGGCGGTGTTTTCATCCATATTGCCGAGGTTACACTGGGTTCGATTCAGTGTGGTCAGGGCGCGCAGCTTTCGGTTGACCATGATCGGCGCAGTGCCATTCGCGCTAATCATTCGGCCACCCACCTGCTGCATGAGGCGCTGCGTCGCGCGTTGGGTGAACATGTCGCGCAGCGTGGCAGCTTGAATGCGCCTGACCGACTGCGTTTCGACTTTAGCCACGCCAAGGCTCTGGCCCCTGAAGAGATCATTCGTGTTGAACGCGAGGTGAACGAATACATCCGCCAGAATACGCCGGTTGAAACCAGGATTATGACCCCGGATGAGGCGCGCGAGTTGGGCGCCCAGGCGCTGTTTGGTGAAAAATATGGCGATGAAGTGCGTGTCGTTGCCATGGGTGAGCTTGAGGGCTCGGGCAAGGGCGCGAATGGCCGAACCTATTCGCTGGAGCTTTGCGGCGGCACTCATGTCGCGCGCACGGGCGATATCGGGATGTTCGTCCTGACCAGCGAGACGGCCTCGGCCGCCGGTGTGCGCCGGATCGAGGCGTTGACCGGTCAGGCCGCGATGGACGAGTTGCGCCGCGTCGATGGCGAGCTGGGCGAGATTGCCGGTATCGTTAAGGCGCAGGCCGGTGATGTGGTGAGCAAGGTCCGGGCGCTGGCTGATGAACGCAAGGCTTTGGCAAACGAGGTTGCACAGCTTAAGCGTCAACTGGCCATGGGTGGCAGTGAAGCTGAGGCGCCGAAGGAAATCAACGGTATCAAGCTGATCGCCCGTCGGGTCGAAGGTGTCTCCGGCAAGGAGCTGGGGCCGCTGGTTGATGAGCTGAAATCCCGGCTGGGCTCGGGTGCAGTGGTTGTGCTGGCCGAGGCTGAAGGCAAGGCGACCGTTGCAGCGGGTGTGACTGGTGATCTGACTGACCGGATCAGCGCCGTCGAACTCGTGCAGGCCGCGACTGCTGCACTTGGCGGCAAGGGCGGCGGTGGTCGCCCTGACCGCGCCCAAGGCGGTGCGCCCAGCCTTGCAGCGGCAGATGCCGCCATCAACGCTATCGAGACCCTGATCGGAGAAAAGGCATGACCGCGCTGTGGATCGCCCATGTGAATGTCACCGACGCTGAGGCTTATGGCCGCTATGCCCAACTTGCCGGGCCGGCAATCGCAGCGTATGGCGGGGCGTTTCTGGCGCGTGGCTCGCGCTATATGCAGCTTGAGGGCAAAGAGCGTGCCCGCAACGTCGTGGCGCGCTTTCCCAGCCTTGAGGCGGCCGTGGCTTGTTACAATTCCCCCGAGTATCAGGCCGCGTTGGAGCACGCCAAAGGCGCAGCAGAGCGCGACCTTGTGATCGTAGAAGAGAACCCGGCCTGAGGCTTTTGGATGATTTCCCGCCCCTTTCGTGCTAACGCTTAAAAAAAGACGTTGAAAGGGGCAGGGAATGTGCAGGTGGGCAGCCTATCTCGGCAGTCCGATCTATCTTGAGGATGTCATCTGTCGGCCCGGCCATTCGCTGGTCCGGCAAAGTCACGGGGCGACGCGCTGTCATACCCCGGTGAATGCTGACGGTTTCGGTATCGCGTGGTATGGAGAGCGGGCCGAGCCGGGCTTGTATCGCGACATCATGCCGGCCTGGTCGGACAGCAACCTGCGCAGCCTGACTGCGACGGTGAAATCACATCTGTTTCTTGCCCATGTCCGGGCCTCGACCGGGACGGCGACCAGCCGTAACAACTGTCACCCTTTTGTCGTCGGCAGGTGGAGCTTTATGCATAACGGCCAGTTCGGCGGCTATGACAGCTATCGCCGCCATGCCGAGGTGTTGATTCCGGATGAGCTTTACCACCACCGCAAGGGCGCAACCGACAGCGAGGCGCTGTTCCTGATGGCTTTGGGCGAGGGGTTGGACGACGACCCCGCCGGGGCCATGGCGCGCGCAACCGCGAAATTCGAAGCCTTGGCGCGTGCAAGGGGCACGACGCCGCATGTGCGGCTGACTGCCGCTTTTGCCGATGGGCAGCGGCTATATGCGCTGCGCTACGCGAGCGACGAGCACGCGCCGACACTGTATCATCGCTGGTCAGGCACCCGTGGTGGCCGAGCAGTGGTTTCAGAACCGTTGGAAAGCGACGAAACCGATTGGCTTGAGGTCCCCGCGCAAAGCTTTTGTACCTTTGAGGGGGCCGAGGTCGAGATTACGCCCTTTCGTCCCGGACCGCTGCGCGCCGCTGCCTGAGCGAGACTGATCAGCTGAACGCAAGCCCGCCCTCATGGGCGAGAAAGCGGGCGATTTCCTGTACGCCCCGGCCATGGCGCAGCTCGGCCATGACAAAGGGACGCTCGCCCCGGGCTTTGCGCGCATCGCTTTCCAGCAGCGCCAGATCGACGCCGACATGCGGGGCAAGGTCGGTCTTGTTCACCACCAGCAGATCTGAACGCGCGAGCCCCGGGCCCCGCTTGCGCGGGATGTCCTGTCCGGCGGCAGTATCGATGACATAGATGGTCAGATCGGCAAGTTCGGGCGAAAAGGTCGCGGCCAGGTTATCGCCCCCCGACTCGATCAAGATCAGCTCCAGATCCGGGAAGGCGGCGCGCAAGTCGGCGACAGCGGCTAGGTTGATGCTCGCATCCTCGCGGATCGCGGTATGCGGGCAGCCTCCGGTTTCGACCCCGCGGATACGCTCGGCCGGCAGAACCTGGGCGCGCATCAATGCCTCGGCATCCTCGCGGGTGTAGATGTCATTGGTGATGACCGCCATCGACAGGCGCGGCGCGAGGGCGCGGGCCAGCTGCTCGGTCAGGGTGGTTTTGCCAGCACCGACGGGACCGCCGATGCCGACGCGCAAAGGGCCGTTGGTCATGTGCGAAAAATCCTCACATCAAGGGTTTCATGGCGCATCGCCGCCAGATCGGCGCTAAAGCAGCAGCCTTCCAGCCGGTCGCGTCCGGCGGTTGCGGCTTGGCGCGCCAGAGTGTCGATAAGCGGATGCAGACGGGCCAGCGCCACCTGTGCCTGAACCTGACCCAGTGGCAGAAAGCGCGTCGCGCCAGCGATCAGGTTGGCAGCAAAGGCGTGTAGGTAATGGGCGATGATTTCTGCTGCGGGCAGGGCAAGGTGTCGGGCTGCCTCGCCGACTGCGACGGGCAGCGGCCGTTCAGGCTGTGACCGGCCTGTCAGTGCTGCGACAGTGGTGGCAAAGGCACGGCCCTGATCCATTGTCTCGGCCAGCCGTTCGGCAGAGCTGGCCAGCGCGCGGGCCAGATCGGTAAGCTGATCCGCGTCCTCACCGCGCAGGACCAGCGCCAAAAGGACCGCGTCGATCCATCCCCCACCGTGGCGCAGTACATCCGCAACCCACGAGGCCACCCCGTCAGCGTTGCGCAGCCCCTCGGCCATCGCCTGCTCCAACCCATGTGAATAGGCAAAGCCGCCGGTCGGAAAAGCCGGGGACAGCCATTGGATCAGCGACAGGCGGTCTGGCATGGTCATATCAATGCGCGTGGTCGTGGCCCATGGTGCGACCGTGACCATAGGCGCCACCTTCGGGGGCAAAGGCAGTCATCGTTGGTGTCACCCGTGCGCCAAGACCGCGCAGCATGGCTTCAAGCACATGATCGGCCCGGATCAGCAGGTGATCGGCGTTGATCTGGCAGGGGGTGTGGCGGTTGCCGATATGCCAGGCGAGACGGGGCAACGGTCCCTCCACACGCAGACAGGGCTCCAGCGCGGCGGCGACGCCGATAAGCCGCCCGTCCTCAAGCTGCAGCGCGTCACCGGGGTCAAGGCTGACTGTTTCGGGCAGATCGGCAAGAAAGGACAGCCCGCTACGCGAAGTCATGCGCTTGCGGCGTAGAAAGCGGCCCTCATAATCAAGGGCCACAGTATCGTCGGCACAGCCAGCGTTGCGGACCACCGCAACGGCGCGCAGGGTTTGGGGCGCGATCATTGCTGCGCCCCCCGGTTTGTCAGAACCAGATGCGGTCGCTGAAAACGTGATGAACGATCCGGTCGCGGGTCAGACCCATGCGGGCCAGTTCTGCGTCGGATTTCGCCTCCAGCGCCTCGATCTCGGCGCGGCGCGAATGTTTCTCGATATATGCTTCGGTCCCGCGCGAAAGCCATTTCAGGAATGCATCGAGCTTGGCCGGAAGGCGGGGCGAAGAAAGGTTGGTTGTGGTTGTCGTCATGGGAAACCCTTTCGTTATTGGCGAATGGCTTCCTCCCCTGACTGCGAACATAGCTGATTTTTGCGTTCATGGCCATGGCGTCTTTTGCAATGCTGCATTGCAGCGGCGAGGTAAAGGGTTCTCAGAAAAGGAAATATCTCTGCGCCAGTGGCAGCTCTGTGACAGTCTGGCAGACCAGCAATTCGCCATTGGCGCGCACCTCATAGGTTTCGGGATCGACCTCGATTTCAGGGGTCGCGTCGTTCAGCCGCATGTCGGCCTTGCCGATGCCGCGCGTGTGGCGGATGGCGACGACGGATTTTTGCATGTCTTTGGCGCAACCGGCATCAAGCCCGGCCTGACTGACGAAGGTGACGCCCGAGGCATGGCGTGCCCGGCCCATCGCCCCCCACATGGGCCGCATATACATGGGTTGCACAGGGATCGAGCCGTTCGGGTCGCCCATCTGCGCCCATGCGATCATGCCTCCGATCAGCACCATCTCGGGTTTGGCGCCAAACATGGCGGGATCCCAAAGCACCAGATCGGCGCGCTTGCCTGACTCGATACTGCCAATTTCATGTGCGATGCCATGGGCGATGGCGGGATTGATGGTGTATTTGGCCACATAGCGCCGGGCGCGAAGGTTGTCGTTCTGGCTGGTTTCCTCGTCAAGACGGCCGCGTTGCAGCTTCATCTTATGCGCGGTCTGCCAGGTCCGGCTGACGACCTCGCCCACCCGGCCCATGGCCTGGCTATCGGACGAGATCACCGAGAAGGCGCCCATATCGTGCAGGATATCCTCGGCCGCGATGGTTTCGCGGCGGATGCGGCTTTCGGCAAAGGCCACATCCTCGGGCACGCGCTTGTCGAGGTGATGGCAGACCATCAGCATGTCGAGATGCTCTTCGACCGTATTGGCGGTAAAGGGCCGGGTCGGGTTGGTCGAGCTGGGAATGACATTCGGCGCGCCGACCAGCCGGATGATATCTGGCGCATGGCCGCCCCCCGCGCCCTCGGTATGGAACGCGTGGATGGTGCGGCCTTTGATCGCCGCCAGCGTATGTTCGACAAAGCCTGATTCGTTCAGCGTATCGGTATGGATCGTGACCTGCACATCCATGGCATCGGCGACGGTCAGGCAGCAGTCGATGGCGGCGGGGGTGGTGCCCCAATCTTCGTGCAGTTTCAGCGTCGCCGCCCCGGCGCGGACCATTTCCTCAAGCGCCTCTGGGCGTGAGGCGTTCCCCTTGCCCGAGATCAGCATGTTTACCGGCACCGAATCCATCGCCATCAGCATGTGCCGGATATGCCAAGGACCCGGGGTGCAGGTGGTGGCAAGGGTGCCGTGTGCGGGCCCCGTTCCCCCGCCCAGCATGGTGGTGATGCCCGAGGCGATCGCGTCCTCGACCTGCTGGGGACAGATCAGGTGGACGTGGGCGTCCATGCCGCCAGCAGTGACGATGCGCCCTTCGGCCGCGATGATCTCGGTGCCCGGTCCGATCACAAGGGTCACCCCGGGCTGGGTGTCGGGGTTGCCGGCCTTGCCGATGCCGTGAATGCGACCGTCGCGCAGCCCGATATCGGCCTTGTAGATGCCCGAATGGTCAAGAATCAGCGCATTTGTGATGACGGTGTCCATGGCGCCATCGGCGCGGCTGGCCTGACTTTGCCCCATGCCGTCGCGGATCACCTTGCCGCCGCCGAATTTGACCTCTTCGCCATAGATGGTCAGGTCGCGCTCGACCTCGATGATGATATCGGTGTCGCCCAGACGCAGACGGTCGCCGGTAGTCGGGCCGTACATCTGCGCATAATCGCGGCGGGAAATGGTAAGCGCCATGATATCCTCTCTAATCCAGCGGGCCCATGACCGCGCTGTTGAAGCCATGGACCTCGCGCCGGCCGGCAAGCGGGATCAGCCGCACCTCGCGGCGCTGGCCGGGTTCGAACCTGACAGCAGTCCCCGAAGCGATATCCAGACGCATGCCCCGTGCCGCCGTGCGATCAAAGTCGAGGCCGGGATTGGTTTCGGCGAAATGGAAGTGACTGCCGACCTGTACCGGGCGGTCGCCGGTATTGGCGACCATCAGCGTGATCGCCTGACGGTCGGCGTTCAGCGTGATCTCGCCCCCGGCCGGAAAGATCTCGCCCGGGATCATGGCATCACCGCCAGCGCGACGCCCGCCGCCGTCGTGGCCGCGCCAAGAAACCGGCTTGCCCCCAGCCGGCCAAGGCCGATGCCGGCCAGATGCAGCGCCGTTGTTGCCAGCACAAAGCCTGCTGCATAGGCGACAAGACCCGACGCCGGTCCCTCGGCACCATGGGCATGGCCGTGCATCAACCCGAACAGTGCCACGACAGGCAGGGCAAAGGTCAGCGACGGGCGCAGGGCCAGCGCCACGGCCAGCCCCAGGATGATTGACGAGGCCAGGATCATCGGCTCGACCGCGGGCAGGGCGATCCCCGCCGCCCCCAGCGCGCCGCCCGCGACCATCGCCCCGACAAAGGCAAGAGGCAGCGCCCAGATACCGCGCGGATCGCGTGCGGTTGTAGCCCAAAGCCCAACCGCCACCATAGCCAGCACGTGATCGGTTCCGCCCAGGGGATGCGCCCAGCCAGCCGCAAAGGGCGAGACATGGCCGGCATGACCGGGATGGGCCAGCGCCGCGGTCGGCATCAGCAGCAGGGGAAGAACACGTTTCATGGCAGCCTCTCAGCGGATGGGGTTATGGACGGTGACAAGCTTGGTGCCGTCCGGGAATGTGGCCTCGACCTGCACGGCGTGGATCATCTCGGCGATGCCCTCCATGCATTGATCGCGGGTGATGACATGGGCTCCGGCCTCCATCAGATCGGCGACCGAACGGCCGTCGCGCGCGCCCTCGACCACGAAATCCGAGATCAGCGCGATTGCCTCGGGGTGGTTCAGTTTGACGCCGCGGGTCAACCTGGCGCGCGCCACCATGGCGGCGACCGAGATCAGCAGCTTTTCCTTTTCGCGGGGGCTCAGGTTCATCCTGGGGGTTCCTTCAGCTTTGCCAGACGCGGGGCAGGGGGCCGGGCCGGATCGCCCGGATCAGACGCATCAGCGCCTGACGCAGCTCCCACCCGTCGGGGGCCATCAGCCGTGCCACAAGTTTGCCGTCAAAGGCGCTGGCGGCGCCCTCTGGACCCATTGCCAGGCGCGCGCGTTCCAGCCGGTCAGCGGCATCGGGGGCGACCAGAACCAGCGTGGCAAAGGCGCGGCAGCCCCCCAGCATCGCCGGGCCGGTTGCGGCCAGTGCCCGGTCGGTCAGGCGCAGGTTTTCGACAAAGACCGGACGTCCGTCACGGCTGATGCGGCGGCGGTCGCTAAGATCCAGACGGGTCACGGTTTCGCCCATGGCGGCGCGGCCAAGGATCAGCACCTCGGCCCAAAGGCAGGTTGCCGAGCCGGTCAACGTCACCTCTTGTTCACGGACAAGCGCGGCACGATCGAAAAGGATCGTCTCTTGCGGCAACAGGTCCAGATGAGCCCCATCAGCAACCGTATAGTGCGCGCTGACCCGCGCCCGACCGGTGACCGAGCGATAGGCGCGCTCTGCCGTCTGAGTCGTTACGACCAGTTGTGTGCCGGGCCCCTGAGTGACGGAGATCTCGATCCGGTCGCCGCCGGTCAGCCCCCCCGAGGTGTTCAGCAGCACCAGCTCGCAACCTGCTGCCGGGGGCAACATGGCCCGGGCGCTGCCTGACTGATGCAGCCGCGCAAGCCGCGTCGTGCCGCCGCCAAGGGCGAAGTCTGCGCGAATCTGGCCTTGTGCGCGGGGCAACTGGCAGGGGATCGTCTGATGCAACATCGGGGCCTCTTTGCCCGAAGCATCGGCAAAGGCGGGTGATGAGTGCAAGAAAACGGACCAGTTTTGCCAGCATGATCCCGTTTCTGCGCGAAATGCGGGCAATCTGGCGAATTTGCAGGCAAGGCGGAATGCGCTTTCCCCGCGTGGCTTCGGCCATTATACGGTTTGCGGCATTCAATGACCGCAAGGGGATAGCACAATGGCCAATGTGGTGGTCGTCGGCGCGCAGTGGGGCGACGAAGGCAAGGGCAAGATCGTTGACTGGCTGTCGGAGCGCGCCGATGTGATCGCGCGCTTTCAGGGCGGCCACAATGCCGGCCACACGCTGGTTATTGGCAATCAGGTTTTCAAACTGTCGCTGCTGCCTTCGGGCATCGTGCGCAAGGGCAAGACGGCAGTGATCGGTAACGGCGTGGTGCTGGATCCCTGGTCCCTGTTCGCCGAGATCGACAAGCTTGCCGGTCAAGGCGTCGAGATCAGCCCCGAGAACCTGATGATCGCCGAGAACACTCCGCTGATCCTGCCGCTGCATCAGGACCTTGACAAGCTGCGCGAAGAGGCCGCTGGTGCCTCGAAGATCGGCACTACCGGTCGCGGCATCGGCCCGGCCTATGAGGACAAGGTTGGCCGTCGCAGCATCCGTGTCGCCGATCTGGGCGATGAAGAGACGCTGGATTCCCGCCTTGACCGCCTGCTGGCCCATCATGACGCGCTGCGTCAGGGCCTGGGCGCGGCCCCCATCGACCGGGCCGAGCTGCGCGCCAGGCTGCTTGAAATCGCGCCAAAGCTTTTGCAATACGCGCAGCCGGTCTGGAAGGTGATGAACGATGCCCGCAAATCGGGCAAACGCATCCTGTTCGAGGGTGCTCAGGGCAGCCTTCTCGACATCGACTTCGGCACCTATCCCTATGTCACCAGTTCGACCACCATGTCGGGCATGGCGGCCAGCGGCACCGGGCTTGGCCCCTCGGCGATCGGCTTTGTGCTGGGGATCGTCAAGGCCTATACGACGCGCGTCGGCGAAGGTCCCTTTCCGACCGAGCTGGAGGATGCCGACGGTCAGCGTCTGGGCGAGAGAGGCCATGAATTCGGCACCGTCACTGGCCGCAAACGCCGCTGCGGCTGGTTTGATGCGGTTCTGGTGCGCCAGACCTGCGCCATCTCGGGCGTGAACGGCATTGCGCTGACCAAGCTGGACGTGCTGGACGGTTTCGAAACGCTGAAGATCTGCACCGGCTATGACGTCGATGGCCAGCATTACGACCATCTGCCCACCGCTGCCGCCCTGCAGGCCCGCGCCAAGCCGATATACGAAGAGATGGAGGGCTGGGAGGAATCGACCCAAGGTGCGCGCAGCTGGGCTGATCTGCCCGCGAATGCGATCAAATACGTTCGCCGCATCGAAGAGCTGATCCAGTGCCCGGTGGCGCTGCTTTCGACCTCGCCCGAGCGGGACGATACCATCCTTGTGACCGATCCCTTCGCCGATTGAAAAGATGGATCTGAGGACGCGCAAACTCTGGTCTCTGGTCATCCTGCTGGTCGGGCTGCCGCTGTATATCGTCGTGGCGGTGACGCTGGTGAACTGGATGGACCGGACCTGGGGGCGCCAGCCGATCCTGATCGAGCTGGCGGTCTATGTGGGTCTGGGGATCCTCTGGGCCTTGCCTTTTCGCAAGGTCTTTACCGGCATCGGCAAGGACGAATGAACAGGCTGTCGAGCGCCTGTCCGGTCACGCTGATCGGCGGCGCGCCGGTCAGCCGTGCTGATCTGGATCAGGCACTGGCGGTTGCCCCGGTGGTCGCTGCCGCTGACAGCGGTGCTGATACCGCGCTGAGCCATGGGCTGATCCCGGCGGCGGTCTGGGGTGATTTCGACAGCATTTCGGCCCGTGCCCGTGCCGAAATCCCTGCCGAGAACCAGCATCCCGTCGCCGAGCAAGACAGCACCGATTTCGAAAAATGCCTGCAGCGCCTGGATGCGCCCTTTGTGGTCGCGGTCGGGTTTTCAGGTGCGCGTCAGGATCATTTCCTTGCGGCGCTGAGCGTGATCGCCCGCGGTATCGGCCCGCCGTGCCTGCTGATCGCGGGCGAGGATGTGATTGTGCGCCTGCCCTCACGACTGAGGCTGGATCTGCCGCCCGCGACGCGGGTGTCGCTTTTCCCGATGGGCCCGGCGCGGGGAACTTCACGCGGGCTCAGGTGGCCGATCGGGGGGGTGGAGTTCGCGCCCGGCACCCGGGTCGGGACCTCGAACCAGGCTGACGGAGCTGTCGAGCTTACCTGCGAGGGGCAGATGTTACTTATTCTGCCGCGCGAGTGCCTGCAAATACTTACGACCGCGCTTTAACAGGCTGCTGGCGCCGGACCAAGCCTTGCACACCCTTGGCAAAAGCGCCAACCTCGCAGGTGAAGGAGAGATATCATGCCAGTCAAGAACCGCTTTGCAGAACTCTTGCCGGAAATCACCGCGTGGCGCCGCGATTTCCATGAGAACCCCGAGTTGGATTACGCTGTGCATCGCACCGCGGGCCGGGTCGCGGAACTGCTGCGCAGCTTTGGTCTGGACGAGGTGGTCGAAGGGATCGGCCGTACCGGCGTCGTCGGCGTCATCAAGGGGCGCAGCAACACGAGCGGTCGCGTGATCGGCCTGCGCGCGGATATGGATGCGCTGCCGATTCATGAAAAAACCGGGGCGGAATATGCCTCAAAAACGCCTGGTGTCATGCATGCCTGCGGCCATGACGGCCATACCGCCATGCTGCTGGGTGCCGCGAAATACCTGGCCGAGACGCGCAATTTCGACGGTACCGCCGTGGTTATCTTCCAGCCCGCCGAAGAGGGTGGTGCTGGCGGTCTTGCCATGGTTCAGGATGGTCTGGTTGATCGCTGGAGCATTCAGGAATTTTATGGCATGCACAATATGCCCGGCTATCCGGTCGGCGCTTTTGCCATTCGTGAAGGTGCGATGATGGCTGCCGCTGATCAGTTCGAGATCACGGTTACCGGCAAGGGTGGCCACGCAGCCAAGCCGCATGAGGCGATTGATACGACTCTGGTCGCGGCGCATATCATCGTGGCGTTGCAATCCATCGTGTCGCGCAATGTCGATCCGCTGAAAAGTGGCGTGGTCTCGGTTTGTGTCGTCCAGACCGACTCGACGGCGCATAACGTTATCCCGCAGGTGGTCATGCTGAAAGGCACGGCCCGTACCCTTGATCCCGAGGTGCGCGACCAGATCGAGGAGCGGGTGCGGGAGGTTGCTGCCCACACCGCCGCCGCCTTTGGCGCACGTGCCGAGGTGGAGTATGAGCGCGGCTATCCGATTACCATGAACCACCCCGAGGCTACAGGCCATGCAGCCGAAGTTGCGCGGCAGATCGCGGGCGATGTGAATATGGACATGCTGCCGCTGATGGCAGGCGAAGATTTCAGCTATATGCTGAACGAACGCCCGGGGGCCTATATCTTTCTGGGCAATGGGGACACTGCCATGGTCCATCACCCCGCCTATGATTTTGACGACAATGCCATCCCGGCCGGGTCAAGCTGGTATGCCGGCATGGCCGAGGCGCGGATGCCGATCCAAGGGTAACTGTCGTGCCGGGGGCCGTCTGCCCCCGGACCCCCGAGGATATTTGATCACGAAAGAAGAAGGGGGCCTTTGGACCCCCTTTGCCGTTCAGAAGTGGATGGCGCGGCCATAGGCCGATAGTGTGGCCTCGTGCATCATCTCCGAGAGCGTCGGGTGCGGGAAAACCGTCTCCATCAGCTCAGCCTCGGTCGTTTCGAGCGTGCGGCCGACGACGTAGCCCTGGATCAGCTCGGTCACCTCGGCGCCGACCATATGGGCGCCCAGAAGCTCGCCGGTCCTGGCGTCGAAAACTGTCTTGATGAGGCCCTCGGGTTCGCCAAGGGCGATAGCCTTGCCGTTGCCGATGAAGGGGAAGCGGCCGACCTTGACTTCGTAGCCTGCGGCCTTGGCCTTTTCCTCGGTCAGGCCCACACTGGCGATCTGCGGGTTGCAATAGGTGCAGCCGGGGATCGAGTTCGGCTTGATCGGGTGGGGGTGGCCGCCCGCGATAAGCTCGGCCACCATCACGCCCTCGTGGCTGGCTTTATGTGCAAGCCACGGCGCGCCCGCCACGTCGCCGATGGCGTAAAGCCCCTCGACACCGGTGCGGCAATATTCGTCGGTGACGACATGGGTCCGGTCGATTTTGCCCCCCAGCTTTTCCAGCCCCAGGTTTTCGACATTGCCAACGATGCCGACTGCCGAGATGACCGTATCGAACTCCTGCGTCTCGGTCTTGCCGCCGGTCTCGATATGGGCGGTGACCTTGCCTTTGGCGCGGTCGAGTTTCTTGACCGTCGCCTTTTCCATGATCTTCATGCCTTGCTTGATGAACTGCTTTTTGGCGAGCGCCGAGATTTCGGCATCCTCGACCGGCAGAACGCGGTCCATTACCTCGACCACCGTGGTGTCCGCGCCTAGCGTGTTGAAGAAGCTGGCAAATTCAATGCCGATTGCGCCTGAGCCGATGACCAGAAGCTTTTCCGGCATGCGCGGCGGTTGCAGTGCGTGTTTGTAGTTCCAGACCAGATCGCCGTCGGGTTCGAGTCCCGGCAGCTCGCGGGCGCGGGCGCCGGTCGCCAGAACGATGGATTTTGCGATAACTTCTTCGGTCCCCTTGTCGGTCTTGACGCTGATCTTGCCGGGGGCGGTCAGCGAGGCCTCGCCCATGATCACAGTGACCTTGTTCTTTTTCAGCAGGTGGCCGACACCGCCGGCAAGCTGTTTGGCCACGCCGCGCGAACGCTGCACCACCGCGCTGAGATCATAGCCGATCTTGTCCGCCGAGAGCCCGAATTCCTTGGCGCGATGCATGAGGTGAAAGACCTCGGCCGAACGCAGAAGCGCCTTGGTCGGGATACAGCCCCAGTTCAGGCAGATGCCGCCCAGATGCTCGCGCTCGATGCAGGCCACTTTCAGCCCCAGCTGCGCGCCGCGAATGGCGCAGACATAGCCGCCAGGGCCGGAACCGATCACCACCATGTCGAAGCTCTGCGCCATGGATGTCCCCCTATCAGAAAAGATAGTTCAGCGTTAAACCATTTTTTAAACGTCAGCAAGCGACAGCTTGCCCGAGACAAGCGCGCCGTAGCCGCCCGCCTCCATCACGCGGATTTCCGCCTCTGTCGGGGTTCGTCCGAGCGCGGCGTTTCGCCATGGAAAGCGGCCGAACTTTGCGATCGTATCGCGATGCAGTTCGGCGTGGCGCAGGTTCTCGCCGGGCATGAATTCGCGGAACAGCTCAACCGCGCGGTGCTGATTGATCAATTCCTCGGAGTGCTCAAATGGCAGGTAGAAGAACTGTCGTGCCGGCGGCTGGATCTGCAGGTCGAAGCCTTGGGCGATGGCCGCATCCGCGGTCTTGAGCGCCAGGGCGTCGGTTGCAAATGCGCGCGGGTCCTCGCGAAACATGTTGCGCGGGAACTGGTCGGTCAGGATCAGGGCAGCCAAAGCACCCTCGGGCGTCGTGGTCCAGTCCGGGACCAGATCGGCGGCCGTTTCCCATAGCGAAAGAAAGCGCGTGCGGATGGTATCGTCCAGCGCATCCGAGCGGGCGTACCAGCCTTTATCGCCCACCTCGTCAATCCAGAAGCGGTTGATCTCTTGAGGGGTCGCGGTGTTGGTCATGGCCTTGCTCTCCGGTTTTCAGGGATGGTTGCAAAGCCGGGCGCTGGCCGCAACCCCGTCAGTCCGCTTTGTCGCTGTCGTCAGAACTTGCGGTCTCAAGCGCTGCCTCGACCGCGACGGGGGTGGCCGAGGGTGCGATGATGGCAAAGCTTTGATCCTGCATCGGGGTCGGGCGGCGGGTGCGGCGCCAGCCCGCATAGAAGGTCAGGGCGGCAAGGAGCAGGCCGATATAGACCCAGAACCCGTCCGGTCCCAGCATTGCCATCAGCCAGCCGGTAATCAGCGGTCCGGCCATTGCGCCGATGCCGTTGATAAAAAGAAGCCCGGCCGAGGCCGCTGCCATATCGCTGTTGTCCAGAAAATCGTTCGTATAGGCAAGAAGCAACGAATAGACCGGATTGGCGACGCCCCCGATCAACGCTGCCGCGATCAGCAGGCCCCAGATTCCCGGTTGCAGCGCCACGGTAGCAATACTGACCGCCGCGCCAAGGGCCGAGAGGCCAAGCACGATAAAGCGCCGGTCGCCATGGTCAGAAAGCCAGCCGATGGGATATTGCAGCAGCAGCCCGCCGATATAGATGGCGGCAACGAAGGCCGAGATTTCGCGTACCGTCAGGCCCTTGGTCGAGCCCCAGACCGAGGCCATTCCGAACAGCGCCGAGAATACCCCGCCCATAAGAAAGATACCGATGCAGCCCAGCGGAGAGACGCGAAACAGGCTGCCAAAGCTCATCCGTTTCAGCGTCGAAAATTGCGGCGCGGGTTGGGTGGACAGCAGGATCGGCAGGAACGAGACGCTGACCAGAACCGAGGGGATTACGAACAGCAGGTATCCCGCCGGGTCGGCAGCATTCATCAGAAGCTGGGCCGAGATGATTCCCAGCATCTGCATGATCATATAGGCCGACATGGCCTGGCCGCGGTTCTCGTTGGTGGTTCCGGCGTTCAGCCAGCTTTCCGCGGTGATATACACCCCCGAGAAGCAGAATCCGATCAACAGACGCATCAGTGCCCATGCGATCCAATGCGGCGCTGCGGCATAAAGGATCAGCACCGAAGAGATCATTGAGCCAAGCGCGGCAAAGACCCGCACATGGCCGACATTGCGGATCAGTTCGGGCACCACGCGTGAGCCAAGCAGGAAGCCGCCGAAATAGGCCGACATCACAACTGACATTTCAGTGGTTGATATCCCCTCGATATTGCCGCGAATACCGAGAAGGGTGCCCTGCATACCATTCCCGACCATCAGCAGCAGGATGCCCAGAAGCAACGGCCAGGTGGTGCGCAGGACGGTCAGCATCACGGATCCTTTGGTATCAGTAACGAGGCATCGCCGTAGCTAAAGAAGCGATAGCCCGATTCCACGGCATGGCGATAGATCCCCCGTATGCGGTCCTGCCCCATCAGGGCACTGACAAGCATCAGGAGGGTCGATTTCGGCAGGTGAAAATTGGTCATCAGCGCATCCGTCACACGGAAGCGATAACCCGGATAGATGAAGATTTCGGTAACGCCCTGAAACGGCTGGACGTGGCCTGTTTCATCGGCGGCGGTCTCGATCAGGCGCAGCGCCGTGGTGCCGACCGGGATCACCCGTCCGCCGGCATTGTGGGTGTCGTTGATCGCGGCGGCGGCCTGGGCCGTGACCTCGCCCCATTCGCCGTGCATCTTGTGGGTGGTGACGTCTTCGACCTTGACGGGCAGGAAGGTTCCCGCGCCGACATGCAGCGTGACATGGGCAAAGCGCACACCTTTGGCCTGCAGTTTTTCAAGCAGCTCACGGTCGAAATGCAGGCTGGCGGTCGGGGCGGCAACCGCGCCTGAATGACGGGCCCAGACGGTCTGGTAATCCTCGCGGTCCGCTTCGTCCGGGGCGCGCAGCGAGGCGATATAGGGTGGCAGCGGCATCGC
This sequence comes from Paracoccus sp. J56, assembly GCF_019633685.1. Classification (NCBI taxonomy): domain Bacteria; kingdom Pseudomonadati; phylum Pseudomonadota; class Alphaproteobacteria; order Rhodobacterales; family Paracoccaceae; genus Paracoccus; species Paracoccus sp. J56. Next base: position 227,635 of record NZ_JAFL01000002.1, on the reverse strand, counting down.
GCCGACTTGTGCGAGTGCCTCGTCAAACGCCTCGCCCGAGGCGTCAAAGCGCAGGGTCAGCTCTCCGCCCTCGATCCCGGCGACCTCGGCGGACAGGGTCTCGCCAAAGCGGATCACCTCGCCTTGCTTCAGCTTGCGCAGGGGCTTGGCAAGCGCCTTCCATCCCTTTGCCCCAGGTTCCAGCAGCGTGACCTCGATTTTGGCAATCGCCTCGCCTTGCGGGGTCTGGCGCGTGCGCTGGCCGGTCAAGCGCGCCGGAATGACTTTGGTGTCGTTCAGCACCAGCAAGTCGCCCGGCTGCAAAAGGTCGGTCAGATCGCGCACATGCAGATCACGAATCGAATCACCCTGCGCCAGCAGCAGGCGTGCCGAAGTGCGCGGCCTTGCCGGGCGCGTCGCGATCAGGGTCTCGGGCAGGTGAAAGTCGAAATCGTCCAGCTTCATGGGCTTAGCTTGTGTCCGGGGTATCGGGGGGCGTCAAGCCGGGGTACTATCACAAAGAGAAAAACTCAGGCTTTACTTATCTGAGGAAATGGGTAAGTTTTCGAAGACCCGAGGTGAGTAAATGATCGTCTGTCACTGCACCCAGATTTCGGACCACGATATCAAAGCCGCTATCGACTGGATGCGTGCGGCTGACCCGCAGACTATCATCACCCCCGGCAAGATCTACCACGCCCTTGGCAAGCGCGCTGATTGCGGCGGTTGTATGCCTTTGTTTCTGGACACCATGCGCGGATGCGATAATCTGGCCGTGCCTCCTATCCTGAGGGGGCTGAAGGTTAATCGCACAGGGGTAAGCCATGAAGGGCGACGCAAAGGTCATCGAGTATCTCAACGCAGCGCTGCGGTCTGAACTTACCGCCGTCAGCCAGTACTGGCTGCATTATCGTCTGCAAGAGGACTGGGGCTATGGTAAGATCGCCGACAAGTCCCGCGCGGAATCCATTGAGGAAATGCATCACGCTGATCGCCTGATTCAGCGAATCATCTTTCTTGAAGGCCATCCGAATCTGCAAAAGCTTGATCCGCTTCGGATTGGTCAGAACCTCAAGGAAACGCTGGAATCCGATCTGGCTGCCGAACATGACGCCCGCACTCTTTATATTGAGGCGCGGCAGTATTGCGACAAAGTCGGTGACTACGTCAGCAGAAGCCTTTTCGACGAGCTGCTGGCGGACGAAGAAGGGCATATCGATTTTCTGGAAACCCAACTTGGTCTTTACGAAGAGATCGGGGCACAGAATTACGGTCAGCTCAACGCCAAGCCCGCCAGCGAGGCGGAATAAGCGTCAGTGTAATCTCACGGAAAATCTGTGGATCAGGGGGCCAATATGGCCCCTTTTTCCGTTTGCGGGACTAGTCCAGCCACTCGGCGGCAAGCGGCGGCAGGTCGTCGAAATGCGCAAGCAGCGCCTCGGGGGCAAGGCGGCGCAGTCCCTCGCCCTCGGGACCAAAGGCGACCAGCGCCACCCGGACGCCAGCCGCAGCGGCGGTCTTGCGGTCGGTTTCGGTATCGCCAACCAGGAAGGAGCGCGCCACCTCGCCGCCCGAGGCCTCGACCGCTGCGGCATAAGGGCGTGGGTCGGGCTTGCGCACAGGCAGCGTATCGGCGCCGATCAGAGCGGCGAAACGATCACGGATACCAAGTTCGCGCAGCAGGGTTTCGGCCAGCGCGGCGGGTTTGTTGGTGCAGACCGCGAGCTGGCGCCCAGCGGCTGCCAGACGGTCCAGAGCAGCCTCGGTTCCCGGATAAAGCCGGGTATGGACCGCGATCGCATCGCCGTAATGGGTCAGCAGGCGAGGATAATCCTCATCCTCGGCGCCGGGCGGCAACAGCATATCGGCGGGCAGCCTTGCGTAACCGGCGCGCAGCATCGCGCGCCCGCCGTGGAAGGCGATCAGCGCATCGCGGACCGGGTCCAGCAGTGCTCCAAGGCCGCGCGCCTGAAAACAGGCATTGGCCGCGGCGATCAGATCGCCCGAGGTATCGGCCAGCGTTCCGTCCAGATCAAAGACCACCGTTCCTGCCATGCTGTAACCTTCCGTCAAAATGTGTGATCTGTCAGGGCCTTTCGCGCCTCACGTCCTCTAGGTAGAACGCTGCGGAGGGATAAGGAACAGGCAAGAGGCAGAGATGACCGATAAACCCGTAGCCCTGATCGTCCTTGCTGCCGGGCAGGGCAGCCGGATGCAATCGGATCTGCCCAAGGTTCTGCACCGGTTGGGAGGTGTACCGCTGGTCGGTCATGCGCTGGCCGCTGGCCGGACGCTTGAACCCCAGGCGGTGGTCGTTGTTGCCGGTCACGGTGCCGAAGCTGTTCGCAAGGCGGTTACGCGTCTTGAGCCCGAGGCACGCATCGCGCTGCAAGAAGAACAACTCGGCACGGCTCATGCCGTCAGCCAGGCCATGCCGCTGCTTGACGGGTTCGATGGCAGGGTGATCGTCCTTTACGGCGACACGCCCTTCATCGGAGAGGAAACATTGTCGCGACTGGCCTCGCATCCCGCCGATGTGGTGGTGCTGGGGTTCGAAGCTGCAGATCCCGGGCGCTATGGCCGCCTGGTTACCGGTCCTGAGGGGCTGGAGCGTATCGTCGAATACAAGGACGCCGATGAAGCTACGCGGGCGATCCGGCTGGTCAACTCGGGCGTTCTGGCGGCGGATGCGGCGCTATTGCGTGAATTCCTGCCCCGTATCGGCAATCAGAACGCAGCCGGTGAATATTACCTGACCGACATTCCGGAACTGGCCCGCGCCGCCAGCCATCGGGTCGAGGTGGTCACCTGTGATGAGGCAGAGACTTTGGGCATCAACACCCGCGCCGAACTGGCCCGGGCCGAGGCGGTGTTTCAGACCCGCGCGCGCGCGCAGGCGATGGAGAGCGGCGTGACCCTGATTGATCCCGACACGGTCTGGTTCGCACTTGATACGTACGTCGGCCGCGATGCCATCATCGGCCAGAACGTTGTTTTTGGCCCCGGCGTGACGATCGAAAGCGGGGCCGAGATCCTGCCATTTTGCCACCTCGAAGGTTGCCATGTCAGCGCAGGTGCCACGGTTGGCCCCTTTGCGCGGCTGAGGCCCGGCGCCGAGCTGGGTGGCGATGTGCACGTCGGCAACTTCGTCGAGATCAAGAACTCGGTGCTCGACGAAGGGGTCAAGGTCGGTCATCTGACCTATCTGGGCGATGCCTATGTCGGCGAAGGTACGAATATCGGTGCCGGCACCGTGACCTGCAATTATGACGGCGTTTCCAAGCATCGGACTGAAATCGGGGCCAATGCCTTCATCGGCTCGGATACGATGCTGGTCGCACCGGTGCGGGTAGGGGCTCGGGCGATGACCGGCTCGGGTTCGGTCATTACGCAGGATGTGCCGGACGACGCTCTGGCGCTGGGCCGCGCCCGGCAAGTGATGAAACCGGGTCTTGCCGCGCGACTGATGCAGGCCCTGCGGCAAAAGAAGGGAAATTGATCCATGTGTGGCATTATCGGAATTCTGGGCAACCATCAGGTCTCGCCCCAACTGGTCGAGGCACTGAAGAGGCTGGAGTATCGCGGCTATGATAGTGCCGGCGTCGCCACCGTGGATGACGACGGTCGGCTGGATCGGCGGCGCGCGGTCGGCAAGCTGGTGAACCTGTCGGACCGCCTGGTTCATCTGCCGCTGCCCGGTCATGCCGGCATTGGCCACACGCGCTGGGCCACCCATGGCGCCGCGACCGAGGCAAACGCGCACCCCCATCTTAGCGGCCCGGTTGCGGTGGTTCATAACGGCATCATTGAGAATTTTCGTGAACTGCGCGATGAGGTGACGCGGCTTGGGCTTCAGCCGGAATCCGAAACTGACACCGAAACCGTGGTGCTGCTGACTGCCTGGCATCTGGGGCAGGGCCTTGACCCGATCGAGGCCGCGCGCGCCACCCTCGCACGGCTGCACGGTGCTTTTGCTCTGGCCTTTCTGTTTGAGGGCGAGACCGATCTGATGATCGGGGCGCGCAAGGGTAGCCCGCTTGCCGTCGGCCATGGCAAGGGTGAGATGTTTCTTGGCTCGGACGCCATCGCGCTTGCGCCCTTTACCGACCGGATCACCTATCTTGAGGATGGCGATCACGTCATCATCCGCCGCTCGGGGGCCGAGATCTTTGATGCCGAGGGTTGGCCTGCCAATCGCGAAATCCAGCAGATCGACGTCGGCGCGACCCAGATCGACAAAGGCGGCTACCGCCATTTCATGGCCAAAGAGGTCGCCGAACAGCCTGTCGTGCTGGCCGATGCTTTGAACCACTATATCAAGGGCGACCGGATCATGTTGCCCGAGGCACTGGATTTCAGTGCCGTTGACCGCCTGACGCTCGTCGCCTGTGGCACGGCCTCTTATGCCGCGCATGTAGCGCGCTATTGGTTTGAAAGCCTCGCCGGTCTGCCTTGCGATCTGGATGTAGCGTCCGAATTCCGCTATCGCGAACCGCCGCTTTCGCCGGAAAGCTGGGCGATCTTTGTCAGCCAGTCGGGTGAAACCGCCGATACGCTGGCCGCATTGCATTATGCGCGCGGCAAGGTTGCGCAGACCGTGGGTGTGGTAAACGTCGGTACCTCGGCTATCGCGCGCGACGCCGATATTGCCTTGCCGACGCTGGCGGGGATTGAGGTCGGCGTGGCCTCTTCCAAGGCTTTTACCTGCCAGCTTGCGGTCTTGGCAATCCTGGCGCTCAAGGCGGCAGTGGATCGCGGGCGGATGACCGAGGCTGAACTGGCTGGCCATCTCGCTGACCTGCGGGCTTTGCCGGGGCTGTTGCAGCAGGCGCTTGGAATCAGTGACGAATGCCGCCGCCTTGCTGGCTGGCTCTCTGAGGCACAGGACGTGCTGTATCTCGGCCGCGGCCCGCTTTATCCCGTGGCGCTCGAAGGGGCGCTGAAGCTCAAGGAGCTCAGCTATATCCATGCCGAAGGTTACGCCTCGGGTGAGCTCAAGCATGGGCCGATCGCGCTGATCGACCGCAACGTGCCGGTGGTGGTGCTGGCACCGCGTGACGGGCTTTTCGATAAGACTGTCTCGAACATGCAAGAGGTAATGGCGCGTCATGGTCAGGTGCTGCTGATCTCGGACGCAGAGGGGATTTCCGCCGCCGGCCACGGCGTGCGCGCGAGCCTTGCCATGCCCGAGGGCGGCGGGCTGTTTCAGCCGATCCTATATGCGGTCCCGATGCAGTATCTTGCCTATCACACGGCGGTCGCCAAGGGGACCGATGTGGACCAGCCGCGCAATCTCGCAAAATCGGTGACGGTCGAGTAAAGGGCAGCAGGGACCATTTTAGCGCAGGGAAAGATGCGGGAACTGGACGAGCTGAAGGCATTGGGCGACCCCGGAAAGGCGGCCGGGATGGCCGCCTATCACAAGGCGCCCCGTCCCTATCTGGGCGTCGCCGTCCCTGTGATCGACGAACTGGCGCGGGGGTGGCGTGCAGGGCTGGATCTGCCTGGTCGGATAGAACTCGCCCGTCACCTTTGGGACAGCAATGTGCATGAGGCACGGATCGCAGCGGCAAAGCTGCTGACCCAGGCCCGTATTCGCCCCGATGACGAGGTCTGGCGGCTGATTGCCAGCTGGGTGCCGCAGTTCGACGCCTGGGCCATCGCCGATCACGCTATGAAAGCGGGTTCCCGCCGGCTGATCTCTGATCCGGCGCGCCTGGATGAGGTCGAGACATGGCTCGAAGCCCCCGGTTTCTGGGTCCGGCGCGCAGCGCTTGTCGGGACTTTGCCCTGGACGTCGATTCGGAATCCCAAAGCGGACGATCTGGCCCGTCGTGATAGGGTGCTGACCTGGCTGGAAAAGCTTGCTGATGACCGGGAGTGGTTCATTCAGAAAGCTATCGGCTGGTGGCTGCGCGATCATTCGAAACACGATCCGCAGTGCGTCCGCGACTGGCTCGCGGCCAATGGGGGGCGGCTGAAACCCTTTGCTCGGCGTGAGGCGGGGCGCTGGCTGCCCGAAAATCGCAACAGCCACCCTTAGGCGTCAGTTCCCGTAAACCTCGATGGTGGGCAGATCGGTCAGGCTGACGCCGATCAGTTGTAGCGCGGGCAGCGAAACCTGACTGCCGCCACTGGCCGGACCACCAAGCGGGATCAGCCGCACTTTCGCGGATTTGCCGTTTTCGGGGTTTACGATACGGCCATCAGCTTCGGATTTCGCCAGCGGTGTCTTGATCCAGAAGCCCGGCTGCGACGGGTCGCCAAGCGAGGCGACCGTGGCACCCAGCCGACGCTCGGCCGCTGCGGGCGGGGCTGCGGCGGCTGCCTTTTGCTCACGTGTCGTGGTGTCGAACTCTGCCGCGGTGCGCGCTGCGGGCGAGGGGCGGGCAGCTGTAGTGATGGTCTTGCCCGGCGTGCGCGGCGCCGTTCCGGTCAGATCGGGGCCCGCAATTACCGGCTGGCCGGTCGCGGGGTCGATCACCTCGGCCTTAGGCGCGTTTTGTGTTTGCGATGGCTGGGTGCAGGCAGTCAGCACCAGCAGCGCCAGCGCGCCCGAAAACAGCATGATCGGCCTGGTCATCGGCAGTTCCTCGTCCTCATTGTCCGAAGAGAAGGCTAGCCCCGCGCGACCCTGCATGTCCACCCGAGCTTCAACTCGTGGTTATGACAATATTAACGGATCGGCTGGCTTGTGCCGATGCAAGCCCAGCCTTATCTTTAAGCAATGGACGCTCAGGCCCCGCTGACAGACCCTTTTGCCAGGCCGATCACCTATCTTCGGGTGTCGGTGACGGATCGTTGCGATTTTCGCTGCACTTATTGCATGGCCGAGCATATGCAGTTCCTGCCCAAGCGCGATCTGCTGACGCTTGAAGAGCTGGATCGCCTCTGTTCCGCCTTTGTCGGGCTTGGTGTGCGCAAGCTGCGGGTTACGGGTGGTGAGCCGCTGGTGCGGCGCAATATCATGGAATTCTTTCGTGCCATGTCGCGCCATTTGGGGGCGGGGCTTGATGAGATGACACTGACCACCAACGGCAGCCAGTTGGCGCGTTTCGCCGACGAACTGGCCGAATGCGGGGTCCGGCGGGTCAACGTTTCGCTTGATACGCTGGACAAGGACCGCTTTTCACAGATCACCCGCTGGGGCAGATTGCCGCAGGTGCTGGAGGGGATCGAGGCCGCGAAAGCGGCGGGCCTTCGCGTCAAGATCAACACGGTGGCGCTAAAAGGCTTTAATGAAGATGAGCTTTTCCCGCTGATAGATTGGTGTGCCGAACATGACCACGACCTGACCTTCATTGAGGTCATGCCGATGGGTGAGATGGGTGATGCGCAGCGGCTGGACCAGTATTGGGCGTTGTCGGAGCTGCGTGACCGGCTGGCCACGCGTTTTACGCTGACGCCTCTGGCCGAACGCACCGGGGGGCCGGCGCGCTATGTCCGCCTTGAAGAGAGCGGGCAAAAGGTCGGTTTCATCACGCCGCTGACCCATAATTTCTGCGAAAGCTGCAACCGTGTCCGGGTCACCTGCACGGGCGAGCTGTTCATGTGTCTTGGACAAGAAGACCGGGCGGATCTGCGTGCACCCCTGCGCGCCAGCGCAGAGGACGATGCGTTGCGCACCGCCATTCGCGAAGCGATTGCGCGCAAGCCTGAAGGTCATGATTTCGACTATTCCCGGCGACATGTGTCGGGCCGGGTCAGCCGCTATATGAGCCATACGGGCGGTTAGTAGCTGGCTCCGTCCACCGCCTGGCTGGCCAGCGCGCGCGGGTTGATTCCATCGAGGCAATTCACATTTACCGCCACCACATCGCTTCCATCGGGCCCCTTGCCAAAGGCATAGGCCTCGACTCCGCAGGTTGGGCAGAAGCGGTGGTGGATCTGCTGGCGATTGAACAGATACTCTGTCACCGGCCCGTCGTTGACCAGATGAAAGTCCTCCCTGGAAACAAAGGTCAGGACAAACCCCATCCGTTTGCAGCGTGAGCAATTGCATGTGAAGGTCCGTTCCAGATCGGCATCGACCTTATAGCTAATCGCACCGCACTGGCATCCACCCGTGTAATGCTGACGGGTCATGGTCACCTCCGCTTTCGACTCATGACCAAGGATGAGGCATGGTTGCCTTGGGACGCAAGTGGAAAATATTCACGGTTTGTTCCATTTGTGGTTGCCATTTCGGCCCGGATGCCTATCTGATGCACTTGGCGGAATCAGGACTGGCGCGATGGAACAAAAGTTCATCGAGGTTCGCGGCGCGCGCGAACATAATCTGAAGAACGTGGATATGGACATTCCGCGCGACAGGCTGGTGGTGATCACCGGGTTGTCGGGTTCGGGTAAATCGTCGCTCGCCTTTGATACCATCTATGCCGAGGGGCAGAGGCGTTATGTCGAAAGCCTGTCTGCCTATGCTCGGCAATTCCTCGACATGATGGGCAAGCCGGACGTGGACCATATTTCGGGCCTGTCTCCGGCGATTTCGATCGAGCAAAAGACCACCTCGAAAAACCCGCGCTCGACCGTCGGCACGGTGACCGAGATCTATGACTATCTGCGGCTGCTCTTTGCCCGCGCTGGCACGCCTTACAGTCCCGCGACCGGCCTGCCGATCGAGGCGCAGCAGGTTCAGGATATGGTGGACCGGGTGATGGAGATGCCCGAGGGTATGCGTGCCTATCTGTTGGCGCCCATCGTCCGAGATCGTAAGGGTGAGTATAAGAAAGAGTTTCTTGAGCTGCGCAAACAGGGCTTTCAGCGCGTAAAGGTGAACGGCCAGTTTTACGAGCTGGACGAGCCGCCGGTGCTGGACAAGAAATTTCGCCATAATATTGATGTGGTGGTTGACCGCGTCGTCGTGCGCGAGGGGATGGAGACCCGGCTTGCCGACAGTTTTCGTACCGCGCTGGATCTTGCGGACGGCATTGCCGTGCTTGAAACAGCCCCGGCGGAGGGGGAGCCGGAGCGGATTACCTTCAGCGAGAACTTCGCCTGCCCGGTCAGCGGCTTTACCATCCCTGAAATTGAGCCGCGGCTTTTCTCGTTCAACGCGCCTTTCGGGGCGTGCCCGGTCTGTGATGGGCTGGGGGTAGAGCTGTTTTTTGACGAGCGGCTGATTGTTCCCGATTCGGCGCTTTCGGTTGCGCAGGGGGCAGTTGCACCTTGGGCCAAGTCGAAATCGGCCTATCTGACCCAGACTATCAATGCGCTGGCCAAATTTTACGGGTTCGACAAGAAAACTGCCTGGAAAGATCTGCCCGAGGATGTGCGGCGGATGTTCCTGTACGGTTCTGGCACGGATGAGATCCCCTTCCGTTTTGACGATTCCGGCCGTGTTTATGAAGTAACGCGCCGGTTTGAGGGCGTAATCCCGAATATGGAACGTCGGCTGCGCGAAAGCGACTCGTCCTGGGTGCGCGAAGAGTTTGAGAAATATCAGAACAACCGTCCCTGCGGTTCCTGTAACGGCTATCGGCTGAAGCCCGAGGCGCTGGCCGTCAAGATCGCCGGCAGCCACATCGGCAAAGTCACCGAGCTGTCGATCAAAGAGGCGCTGGCCTGGGTGGAAGAAGCCCCCAACCACCTTACCAGGCAGAAAAACGAGATTGCTGCAGCCATTCTCAAGGAAATTCGTGAGCGTTTGGGTTTTCTGGTCAATGTCGGGCTTGATTACCTGACGCTCTCGCGCGCTGCTGGGACGTTGTCGGGTGGCGAAAGCCAGCGCATCCGGTTGGCCAGTCAGATCGGCTCAGGGCTGACGGGCGTGCTTTACGTGCTTGATGAGCCGTCAATCGGCCTGCACCAGCGTGACAATGACCGGTTGCTCGCGACGCTGAAGGGGCTGCGCGATCAGGGCAACTCGGTGCTGGTGGTCGAACATGACGAGGATGCGATTCGCCATGCCGATTATGTCTTTGACATTGGCCCGGGGGCAGGGGTGCATGGCGGACAGGTTGTCGCCAAGGGCACTCCGGCCGAGATTGCATCCGATCCCTCAAGCCTGACCGGGCAATATCTGTCCGGTGCCCGCCGGATCGAGGTCCCGGCTGAGCGCCGCAAGGGCAATGGCAAGGCGATTACCGTGGTCGGTGCCAGCGGCAACAATCTCAAGAATGTGACTGCCGAGTTCCCGCTTGGAAAGTTTGTCTGCGTGACCGGCGTTTCGGGTGGCGGCAAATCAACCCTGACTATCGAGACGCTGTTCAAAACTGCGAGCCTGCGACTGAATGGCGCACGCCAGACCCCCGCTCCCTGCGAGACGATCAAGGGGCTGGAGCAGCTGGACAAGGTGATCGACATCGACCAGCGCCCGATCGGACGCACGCCGCGTTCGAATCCCGCGACCTATACGGGCGCCTTTACCCCGATCCGCGACTGGTTCGCCGGTCTGCCCGAGGCCAAGGCGCGTGGCTACAAGCCCGGCCGGTTCAGCTTTAACGTCAAGGGTGGTCGCTGTGAGGCCTGCCAGGGCGATGGGGTTATCAAGATCGAGATGCACTTTTTGCCCGACGTCTATGTCACCTGCGAAACCTGCAAAGGCAAGCGCTACAATCGCGAGACACTGGAGGTGACCTTCAAAGGCAAATCCATCGCCGATGTGCTCGACATGACTGTTGAGGACGCGCAGGAGTTTTTCAAGGCCGTTCCCTCGATTCGCGAAAAGATGGATGCGCTGGTTGAGGTGGGGCTGGGCTATATCAAAGTCGGCCAGCAGGCGACGACCCTGTCGGGCGGCGAAGCGCAGCGGGTCAAACTGTCCAAAGAGCTGTCGCGGCGTGCCACCGGAAAGACGCTTTATATCCTCGACGAGCCGACGACGGGCCTGCATTTCGAGGACGTGCGCAAGCTGCTGGAAGTGCTGCACTCCTTGGTTGATCAGGGAAATACGGTGGTGGTGATCGAACATAACCTTGATGTGATCAAGACCGCCGACTGGATCATTGATATCGGGCCCGAGGGTGGCGATGGCGGCGGACGCATTGTCGCCACCGGGACTCCGGAAGAGGTGGCAGAGGTTCCTGAAAGCCACACTGGCCGCTATCTGGCCCCGATGCTTGAGGCGGCGCGCAGCCGCGCTGCGGAATGAGCGCCATCCTCTGGCAGCGTGTCGAAGGCGCGGGGTTGGCTCTTGCCGGGTTGCTGATCGCGGCTCAGGCCGCTCCGGGTTGGGGCTGGCTGATCTGGCTGGCGGTGCTGTTTGCGCCTGATCTCAGCATGGTGGGCTATCTGGCCGGGCCGCGGGCCGGGGCCGTGCTGTACAACCTGGGTCACCTATATGCCCTGGCCTTTCTTATGATGGTTCTGGGCGTGGCGCTGGGATCGACGGGGCTGATTGCAGGGGGCGGTCTGTGGCTTGCCCATATCGGACTGGATCGGGCGCTGGGGTATGGGCTGAAAGAGCCTTTAGGCTTTCGCAACACTCATCTCGGCCAGATCGGCCGAAAAGTTGAGTAAAACACCTTATAGTATCTTTTGACGCATTTCGCGTTTTTGCTGCCATGCGCGGGCCGTAAAGCCGGTGTGAAGCGGGGTCCTACCGTTGACCATATCCGCGACCGGGGATAAACGGACCCTAGCCAAACCCATCGCGGGGCGCCAGTCGGGTTCCTGCGAGTGAAAGGGAGCCCAATCCAGTGGAATATCTGCTGCAAGAATATCTGCCCATCCTGGTTTTTCTGGGAATGGCCTCGGCTCTTGCCATTGTCCTGATTCTGGCTGCCGCGATCATCGCCGTGCGCAATCCGGACCCGGAAAAGGTCAGCGCCTATGAATGCGGTTTCAACGCCTTTGACGACGCGCGGATGAAGTTCGACGTCCGCTTTTATCTGGTGTCGATCCTGTTCATCATCTTTGACCTCGAAGTGGCCTTCCTGTTCCCGTGGGCGGTCAGCTTTGCCAGCCTGTCGGATGTGGCCTTCTGGGGTATGATGCTTTTCCTGGGCGTTCTGACCGTGGGCTTTGCCTATGAATGGAAGAAAGGGGCGCTGGAATGGGCGTGATGACCGGAGCCAATACGGCCGGCGTCGATCGTGAATTCGCCACGGCCGAGCTGAACCGCGAGCTGCAGGACAAGGGCTTCCTGCTGACCACGACCGAGGACATCATCAACTGGGCCCGCAACGGCTCGCTGCACTGGATGACTTTTGGTCTGGCCTGCTGTGCAGTCGAGATGATGCAGACCTCGATGCCGCGCTATGACCTTGAACGGTTCGGGACCGCGCCGCGGGCTTCGCCGCGCCAGTCGGACCTGATGATCGTCGCGGGTACCCTGACCAACAAGATGGCCCCGGCTCTGCGCAAGGTTTATGACCAGATGCCCGAGCCGCGCTATGTCATTTCGATGGGCAGCTGTGCCAATGGCGGTGGCTATTACCATTATTCCTATTCGGTGGTGCGCGGCTGCGACCGTATCGTGCCGGTGGACATCTATGTTCCGGGCTGCCCTCCGACCGCCGAAGCGCTGCTTTACGGCATCCTGCAACTTCAGCGCCGCATCCGGCGTACCGGCACGCTGGTGAGGTGAGCCATGTCTCAAACCATCTCTGACGAAACGCTGCAGGAACTGGCCGAGCATATCTCGCTGCGCCGCGAAAGCGACGTGATCTCGACTGAGATTGCGTTTGGCGAACTGACAGTGAATGCGACGCTGTCGGGCGTGCTCGGGCTGATCGAATTTCTGCGCAACGATCCGAACTGCCGCTTTTCAACGCTGATCGACATTACTGCGGTCGACAACCCGGCACGTCCGGCGCGTTTCGACGTGGTCTACCACCTGCTGTCGATGTATCAGAACCAGCGCATTCGGGTGAAAGTTCAGGTGCGCGAGGATGAGCTGGTCCCGAGCCTGACCGGGGTTTTCCCCGGCGCCGGCTGGTATGAGCGCGAGGTCTTTGACCTGTTCGGCATCCTGTTCTCGGGCCATCCCGACCTGCGCCGGATCGTGACCGACTACGGCTTTCGTGGCTATCCGCTGCGCAAGGACTTCCCCACCACCGGCTATGTCGAGGTGCGCTGGAACGATCTTGAAAAGCGCGTGGTCTATGAGCCGGTGAATCTGGTTCAGGAATACCGCCAGTTCGACTTCCTGTCTCCGTGGGAAGGCGCGAAATACGTGCTTCCGGGTGACGAGAAGGCGCCGGAGGCAAAGAAGTGACCGCAGTCGCGCAGCAGGGGCTGCGCGCTCCGCATCGGATTTGAGGGCTGACCATGGACGGCGACATCCGCAAGAACAGCTATGACGACGGCTCGGTGGACGCCCTGACCGGCGAACAGAGCATTCGCAACTTCAACATCAACTTCGGTCCGCAGCACCCGGCCGCCCACGGCGTGCTGCGCATGGTGCTGGAGCTGGACGGCGAGGTCGTCGAGCGTGCCGACCCGCATATCGGCTTGCTGCATCGCGGCACCGAAAAGCTGATGGAGAGCCGCACCTATCTGCAGAACCTGCCCTATCTGGACCGGCTAGACTATGTTGCGCCGATGAATCAGGAGCATGCCTGGTGTCTGGCGATCGAGCGGCTGACCGGCACGGCGATTCCGCGCCGTGCAAGCCTGATCCGGGTGCTTTACTCGGAAATCGGTCGGATTCTGAACCACCTGATGGGCATCACCACCGGCGCAATGGACGTCGGCGCGCTGACCCCTCCGCTGTGGGGGTTCGAGGCGCGTGAAGAGCTGATGGTCTTTTACGAACGCGCCTGCGGCGCACGCCTGCACGCGGCCTATTTCCGGCCGGGCGGAGTGCATCAGGATCTGCCGCCCGATCTGCTCGATGATATCGAAGAATGGTGCGAGCGTTTCCCGAAGCTGGTCGATGACCTCGACACCCTGCTGACCGAGAACCGGATTTTCAAACAGCGCCTTGTCGATATCGGCATCGTGACCGAAGAGGACGCGCTGAACTGGGGCTACACCGGTGTCATGGTGCGCGGCTCGGGCCTTGCATGGGACCTGCGGCGCGCGCAGCCCTATGAATGCTACGACGAGTTCGACTTCCAGATCCCGGTTGGCAAGAACGGCGACTGCTATGATCGCTATCTGTGCCGCATGGCCGAGATGCGCGAATCGTGCAAAATCATGAAGCAGGCAGTGCAAAAGCTGCGTGCTGAGCCGGTTGGGGACGTTCTTGCCCGTGGCAAGCTGACCCCACCGAAACGCGCCGACATGAAACGCGACATGGAAGCTCTGATCCACCACTTTAAGCTTTACACCGAGGGCTTCCGTGTCCCGGCGGGCGAGGTCTACGCCTCGGTCGAGGCGCCCAAGGGTGAATTCGGCGTCTATCTGGTGGCCGACGGCACCAACAAGCCGTGGCGAGCCAAACTGCGCGCGCCCGGTTTCGCGCATCTGCAGTCGATCGACTGGATGGCGCGCGGCCATATGCTGGCCGACGTTCCGGCGATCATCGCCACGCTCGACATCGTTTTCGGAGAGGTTGACCGCTGATGCTGCGCCGTCTGTCCCCCATCCAGCCTGACTCGTTCGAGTTCACGCCTGCGAACCTCGAATGGGCCCGTGCCCAGATGACCAAATACCCGGAAGGTCGCCAGCAATCGGCGATCATCCCGGTCCTGTGGCGCGCGCAAGAGCAAGAAGGTTGGCTAAGCCGTCCGGCCATCGAATATTGCGCCGACCTGCTGGGCATGCCCTATATCCGGGCGCTTGAGGTCGCGACCTTCTACTTTATGTTTCAGCTGCAACCGGTTGGTTCGGTTGCCCATATTCAGGTTTGTGGCACCACCACCTGCATGATCTGCGGGGCCGAGGATCTGATCCGGGTCTGCAAGGAAAAGATTGCGGCCGAGCCGCACACGCTTTCCGCCGATGGCCGTTTCTCATGGGAAGAGGTCGAATGCCTTGGCGCCTGCACAAACGCGCCCATGGCTCAGATCGGCAAGGATTTCTACGAGGATCTGACGGCAGAGAAACTGGCCGAACTGATCGACCGTATCGCGGCTGGCGAGGTGCCGGTACCGGGGCCGCAGAACGGCCGCTTCTCGGCCGAACCTCTGGGCGGTCCGGTGGCGCTTGCCGATCTGAAGGGCGGCGAGGCTTATAACGGCAGCGTCGCGCGTGCGGTCCAGCTGGGCGAAACGATCAAGCGCATCGACGGGACCGAGGTTCCGCTCTCGACGCCTTGGCTTGCCGCGCGCAACGACGCCTGAAAGGAAAGAGGAGCAGTCGGGTCACGATGGAACGGGCAGAGTGCAACAGGAACTGCTGGATCTCGGCGGCAATCACCGGGGTCGTGGTGCTGTTGTTCACCTCGGGCCTTGGTGAGCTGCACTGGTTCGCCGGTCTGTTCCTTGGTCTCGTGACCTTTGCTCTGTTCGGTGCGCTGATGGTCTGGCTGGTTTGTCACGACCGGCCCGAACTGTTTGAGGATGGCCGCCAGGGAATGACCGGCACCGATTGGCAGCGCGCCGCCGCAGACAGTCAGCCGGAAAGGCTGGTCGTCAGTGGCTCACTTGGCCCAGAGTGCGATGATACCGGCGCGCAGATACCAATCGTCGCCGGTGCCTTGCCGGGGCAGGGGATTTCGGAGCAAGTGCTTGACCCTGTCAATGAATCGACAGCAACGGTGATCCCGGGTGACGAGCGCCGCGATGATCTGCGTCGGATCAAGGGTATCGGGCCCAAACTTTCGGACTGGCTGAACGCCAATGGCGTGACCCGCTATGAGCAGATCGCCGGTTGGGACAAGGCCCGGATTGCCGGATATGCCGAGCGGCTGGGCCGTATGGGCGGGCGGATCGAGGCTGACGACTGGGTTGGTCAGGCGCGACTTTTGGCGGCGGGGGGTGAGACCGAACACTCTCGCCGCGTCGATAAGGGCGAGGCCAGTTGATGGCGCGCCAAACAGGACATCAGACGTCGCAGGGGCCCGGTGCCGCTGCGGCGGATGCCCGGCAGATGCGTCTGGTCGCGGTGGTGATCGCCGTGACCATGGTGCTGTGGCTGGGGGTGCAATGGTTGGGCGGTCAGAGGGACTGGCCCGCGAAATACGCCTTTCTCGCCGATCTTGTGGCGATTGGGGCCTTGATCTGGTCGCTTTTGGTGACCTGGCGGATCTGGCGGCGGCGCAATGCGTCCTCGCAGGGACAAGGATGAGACGATGCTGAACGATCAGGACCGGATCTTTACGAATATCTATGGCATGGGCGACCGCAGCCTTGCCGGCGCGAAAAAGCGCGGCTGCTGGGACGGCACCGCCGCCATCATCGCCCGCGGGCGTGACAAGATCATTGATGAGGTCAAGGCCTCGGGTCTGCGCGGTCGCGGCGGCGCGGGCTTCCCGACCGGGATGAAATGGTCCTTTATGCCCAAAGAGTCGGACGGCCGTCCCTCTTATCTGGTCATCAACGCCGATGAATCCGAACCGGCGACCTGTAAGGACCGCGAAATCATGCGCCACGATCCGCACACGCTGATCGAGGGTGCGCTGATCGCGAGCTTCGCCATGGGTGCGAATACCGCCTATATCTACATCCGGGGCGAGTTCATCCGCGAACGCGAGGCGCTGCAGGCTGCGATCGACGAATGCTATGATGCGGGTCTGCTGGGCCGTAACGCCGCTGGTTCGGGCTGGGATTTCGACCTGTTCCTGCATCACGGCGCCGGTGCCTATATCTGTGGTGAGGAAACCGCGCTGCTTGAATCGCTGGAAGGCAAAAAGGGCATGCCGCGCATGAAGCCGCCGTTCCCTGCAGGGGCGGGGCTTTACGGTTGCCCGACCACGGTGAACAACGTCGAATCCATCGCGGTGGTGCCGACCATCCTGCGTCGCGGGCCCGAGTGGTTTGCGGGCTTTGGCCGTCCGAACAACGCCGGGGTCAAGCTGTTCGGTCTGACCGGCCATATCAACGCGCCCTGCGTGGTCGAAGAGGCCATGTCGATCCCGATGCGTGAGCTGATCGAAAAGCATGGCGGCGGCGTGCGTGGCGGGTGGAAAAACCTCAAGGCGGTGATCCCCGGCGGCGCTTCTTGCCCGGTGCTGACCGCCGAGCAATGCGAAAACGCGATCATGGACTATGATGGCATGCGTGAGCTGCGCTCGTCCTTTGGCACGGCCTGCATGATCGTCATGGATCAGTCCACCGATGTGGTTAAGGCGATCTGGCGTCTGTCCAAGTTCTTCAAGCACGAAAGCTGCGGCCAGTGCACCCCCTGCCGCGAAGGCACCGGGTGGATGATGCGGGTGATGGAGCGTCTGGTTCGCGGCGAGGCAGAGATCGAAGAGATCGACATGCTTTTCGACGTGACCAAACAGGTCGAAGGCCACACCATCTGCGCGCTTGGCGACGCTGCCGCCTGGCCGATCCAGGGTCTTATCCGCAACTTCCGCGAAGAGATCGAGGATCGTATCAAGGCCAGGCGTACCGGCCGCATGGGCGCGATGGCGGCAGAGTAAGCGCATGTTCCGGGCTCCGCACCTCATGACAAAGCCGGCCCCCCTGGGGGAACGGCGGCGCATGTGCGGGTTGCTGGCCCATGCGATCACGCGGGTTTCAACCCAAACTGGCAAATCTTTCCGCCGGTCCCATGTTATGGCTGTAGGTCATAACGAGGAGGCTGCTGCCATGAAAAAAATCCTGCCCGTTGCATTGATTGCCGCGATGCTGTCGAGCCCTGCCGTGGCGCTTGAACCGCTGAGCCAGGAAAAATACATCAACGACCGCCTAATTGCGGCACGGATTGCCGACCGTATCCGCCGGACCTGTCCCAGCATCGACGGTCGCATCCTTTATGCCTATGGCGAGGCGCGCAAGCTTAAGCGCTATGCCGAGAAAAAGGGTTACTCACGCGCTCAGATCGACGCCTTTCTGGACAGCAAAGAGGATAAGAGGCGCATCTACGCCATTGCCGATGACTATCTGACCCGGAATGGCGCAAAGAAGAGCGAGCCTGAAACCTATTGCCGCATCGGTCGGCAAGAGATCGCACGTAATACCATTATTGGCAGCCTTTTGGTGGCGAAATGATGAGCTGGATGAACCGCATAGGTCTGACCCTGATGGCGGCGGCAGCGGCGGCGATGATCGCGGCTGATGCCTTTGCAGGCGAGCCGTCGCAGCCTTTCGCCCCGACGGCCGAGAAGTTCTATCTGAAGTTTTCGGTTTTTGCGCCGGCCGATATCAGATGCGATGCGACCGGACCGGGTGTGCGGACCAAGGTCAGCCGCAGCGTCACGGGCGCGCCGCTTTTGCGCATCACCGGCAATGCCTCGGATGCACAGATCCAGTGCTGGCGCCCGGATGGCAGCCGCTATACGACCGATGTTAACCGCAAGGTAAGCTATAACGCCGCTGGCGCCGTATGGGCGACGGTGATGCTGCAGACCGGGGGCGATGCTGCAAGCGTCATGGTCGAGCGTGATGGCGAACAGGACAGATTGGTGCCGACGATCTATTCCGGGGCCTTCGTAAAGGTACGGGAATGACGGCGCTCAGGACAACCAGGCCAGCCTTCGGCCAGCAATTGCATCGCATGGAACCTGACGGAGATCGGTCCGGCATGGTTTCCCGTCGCGAGGGATAAGGGAAGACAAGATGGCGGATCTTCGCAAGATCAAGATCGACGACAAGATTATCGAGGTCGATCCCAACATGACCCTGATCCAGGCCTGTGAACTGGCCGGAGTCGAGGTGCCGCGTTTCTGCTATCATGAGCGGTTGTCGATCGCCGGCAACTGCCGCATGTGCCTTGTCGAGGTCGTGGGCGGCCCGCCCAAGCCCGCCGCCTCTTGCGCGATGCAGGTCAAGGACCTGCGTCCCGGTCCCGACGGCGCGCCGTCCGAGATCCGCACCAACTCGCCCATGGTCAAGAAGGCGCGCGAGGGGGTGATGGAGTTCCTGCTCATCAACCACCCGCTTGACTGTCCGATCTGCGACCAGGGTGGCGAATGCGACCTGCAGGATCAGGCGATGGCCTATGGGATCGACTTCAGCCGCTATCGCGAGCCAAAACGCGCCAGCGAGGACCTGAACCTTGGTCCGCTGGTTGAAACCCATATGACACGCTGTATCAGCTGCACCCGCTGCGTGCGCTTTACCACCGAGGTCGCGGGCATCACCCAGATGGGTCAGACCGGTCGTGGTGAGGATTCCGAGATCACCAGCTATCTGAACCAGACGCTGGAATCGAACATGCAGGGCAATATCATCGACCTTTGCCCTGTCGGTGCGCTGGTAAGCAAGCCCTATGCCTTTACTGCCCGTCCGTGGGAACTGACCAAGACTGAATCGATCGACGTCATGGACGCGCTGGGGTCAAACATCCGCGTTGATACCAAGGGCCGCGAAGTGATGCGCATCCTGCCACGCAACCATGATGGCGTGAACGAGGAGTGGATCAGCGACAAGACCCGTTTCGTCTGGGACGGTCTGCGCCGCCAGCGTCTCGACAAGCCCTATATCCGCGAAAACGGCCGGCTGCGTCCGGCAAGCTGGCCCGAGGCGCTTGAGGCTGCTGCGCGTGCCATGCAGGGCCGCAAGGTGACGGGCCTGATCGGCGATCTGGTCCCGGTCGAGGCGGCCTTCAGCCTTAAGCAACTGGTCGAGGGGCTGGGCGGTCAGGTGGAATGCCGCACTGACGGCGCGCGCCTGCCGATCGGCAATCGTTCAGCCTATGTCGGCACGGCGCGGATCGGGGATATCGACTGCGCCAAGCGCATTCTGCTGATCGGCACCAACCCGCGCGAAGAGGCTCCGGTCCTGAACGCCCGCATCCGCAAGGCGTGGACGCAGGGCGCTCAGATCGCGCTGATCGGCGAGCCGGTCGATCTGACCTATGAATACCATCACTTTGGCAATGATCGCGCCGCGCTGGCCAAGCTGCAGGACGAGGATCTGTCGAACAAGGATGGCACCCCGGGTATCGTCATCGTCGGGCAGGGTGCCCTGCGCGAAGCCGATGGAGAGGCTGTGCTGGCCCATGCCATGCGCATCTGCGAGCAAGGCGACTGCAGGCTTCTGGTGCTGCATACGGCGGCAAGCCGCGTTGGCGCCATGGATGTCGGTGCGGTGACCGAGGGCGGGCTGATCGCCGCCATTGAGGGGGCCGAGGTGATCTATAACCTCGGTGCGGATGAGGTCGATATCGCCCCCGGTCCTTTCGTGATCTATCAGGGCAGTCATGGTGATCGTGGCGCGCATCGCGCCGATATCATTCTGCCCGGCGCCTGCTATACCGAGGAAAACGGCCTGTTCGTAAACACCGAAGGCCGGCCGCAACTGGCGATGCGCGCCAATTTTGCGCCGGGTGAGGGCAAAGAGAACTGGGCGATCCTGCGGGCACTTTCGGCTGAACTGGGCAAGACCCAGCCTTGGGACAGTCTTGCCGGCCTGCGTCGCAAGCTGATCGAGGCCGTGCCGCATCTTGCCCAGATCGATCAGGTGCCGCAGAACGAATGGCAGCCGCTTGATCGCTTTGATCTGGGGCAGGCAAGCTTCCGCTATGCGATCAAGGACTTTTATCTGACCAACCCGATCGCGCGTTCGTCGCCGTTGATGGGCGAGCTTTCGGCAATGGCCGCGGCCCGCAGGGCTCCGGCTCTGGCGGCGGAGTAACGCGATGCGACCCCGCCTTGCATTGCTGCTCATCGGTATCGGCGCGCTTGGCCTGCTGGCGGCCTGCAGCGAGGATAAGGGTGCCGCGCGTCCGCAGCCCAAGCCGCCCGAACTGGGCGTGGCTGTGCTGCAAAGCGATGCGGGATCGCCCAACAAAAAGGTCCTGACCCGGGGCCGGATCTCGACCAAATCGGGAGAGATCCTGATTCTCGAACCTGACGGGTCAGTGACTGAGATGGCACTGGACAGCCCCGAGGGGCGTAACGCCTTTGCTGTGAGCGAGGCCGATCTTCTGGCGCTGAATGCAAACCTGGAGCTGGACCTGTCTGGTCTGCCGGATATGGGGCCGGTCAAGCCGCGCGAACCGACGGCGCAGGAAAAGGCACTGGCCGATTTTGCTGCGCGGACCCGTCCGCTGCGGCTGAATCTGCCTGCGACATTCGAGGCTGATCCCAAGGATTATCAGGGTGCGCAGGTCGCAACGCTTGGAAACGGGCGCAAGGGTGAAGACAGTCTGGTCGAAGTGACCGCAAACCTTCGCCCCGGGGTGGACGGCGGCACCGCCTTCGCCTATGCCACATGCGCGCTGGCCAGCTGGGCCGAGGCGAAAGGGACGCTCTATGCCCGCCACATTCGCACGCTCCGGGACAAGCGCAACGGCAAGATGGTCGTCGGCTCGGTGTTCACCCTTTCCGAGAAAAAACCGATGGGCCTGACGGTGATGACAACGAAAGAGACCTTGCAGGAATGCAAGGCACGCGGCATTCCCGCGGCGTGATGAGAGGGACGAAAGATCATGGCTGAATTCTGGGCCTCGCCCTACGGTTTCGCACTCAGCCTGCTCTTGCAGGGTCTGGCGGTCATCGCCTTTGTCATGGGTTCGCTGATCTTCATGGTCTATGGCGACCGCAAGATCTGGGCGGCTGTTCAGATGCGCCGCGGCCCGAACGTCGTTGGCCCCTGGGGTCTGTTGCAGACCTTTGCCGACGCGATGAAATATGTCTTCAAGGAAATCGTCGTCCCGGCCGGTGCCGACAAGTTCGTCTATTTCCTGGCGCCGTTTCTGTCGATGATGCTGGCGCTGTTTGCCTTTGTCGTCATCCCGTTCGATGATGGCTGGGTGATGGCGAATATCAACGTCGGCATCCTGTTCATCTTTGCCGCCTCCTCGCTTGAGGTTTATGGCGTTATCATGGGCGGCTGGGCCTCGAACTCGAAATACCCGTTCCTTGCTTCGCTGCGGTCTGCGGCACAGATGATCTCGTATGAGGTGTCGCTGGGTCTGATCATCATCGGCGTTATCATTTCGACCGGCTCGATGAACCTGACTGCCATCGTTGAGGCACAGCGCGGTGACTACGGTCTGCTGAACTGGTACTGGCTGCCGCACCTGCCGATGGTCGTGCTGTTCTTTGTCAGCGCACTTGCCGAATGCAACCGCCCGCCCTTCGACCTCGTCGAGGCGGAATCGGAGCTGGTCGCGGGCTTCATGACCGAATATTCGTCGACGCCCTACCTGCTGTTCATGGCCGGTGAATACATCGCCATGTATCTGATGTGCGCGCTGCTTTCGCTGTTGTTCTTTGGCGGCTGGCTGTCGCCGGTGCCCTTTATCGCCGACGGCTGGTGGTGGATGGTCATCAAGATGTGGTTCTGGTTCTACATGTTCGCCATGGTCAAGGCGATCGTGCCCCGGTACCGCTATGACCAGCTGATGCGGATCGGCTGGAAGGTGTTCCTGCCCCTGTCGCTGGGCTGGGTGGTGCTGGTGGCGATCCTGTCGCGCTATGAAGTTCTGGGCGGTTTCTGGGCCCGCTTCACGGTCGGAGGGTAGGCCATGTATGCCAACAAGCTAGCCGAGGCATTCGCCAAAGCCAGTGAGACCGACAAGGTGGAACTGGCACATTTCCTCGCCAACAATCTGGACAGTGCAGAGCAGGCGAAAAGCAGTGCCCGTGTCCGGGAATATGTCGCCGCGTTCGACCGTTTCGCGGCTCCCAGAGAAGGGGAGCAGTTCTGATGGCCTTTGATTTCGCCCGTGCCACCAAATATTTCCTCATGTGGGATTTCATCAAAGGCTTTGGCCTTGGGATGCGTTACTTTGTTTCGCCCAAGCCGACGCTGAACTATCCCCACGAAAAGGGCCCGCTGTCACCGCGTTTCCGGGGCGAGCACGCGCTGCGTCGCTACCCGAACGGTGAAGAGCGCTGCATCGCCTGCAAACTGTGCGAAGCGATCTGCCCGGCGCAGGCCATCACCATTGATGCCGAGCCGCGTGAAGATGGTTCGCGCCGCACCACGCGCTATGACATCGACATGACCAAATGCATCTACTGCGGCTTTTGCCAGGAGGCTTGCCCGGTTGATGCCATCGTCGAGGGGCCGAACTTCGAATACGCGACCGAGACCCGCGAAGAGCTGTTCTACGACAAGCAAAAGCTGCTTGCGAACGGTGAACGCTGGGAGGCCGAAATCGCCCGCAACCTGCAACTGGATGCGCCCTACAGATGACCGACGCTTTCGCCCGGCTTTTCGCGCAGATGATGGCTTCGGGCCAGGAGATGGCGCGCGCCATCAATCCTGCGCTTGAACATCTCGACATGCGCAGCCTTGAAAAGCTGGTGCCGACGATTCCTGCCGACATGCTGGAAATGTGGTTCGGCAAGACTTTCAACCGCGAGGGGCTGGACGCCAAGACGCGCCTGCTTCTCACCATAGGCGCGATCACCGTTCAGGGTGCGCTGGCCGAGCCGCAGCTGCGCATGACCATCCGTCAGGCGCTTGCGGCCGGTGCCACGAAACGCGAGATCGCCGAGACGATCTTTCAGATGAGCATGTTCGGCGGGCTGCCTGCGATGCAGAAGGCGCTTGAAGTTGCCCAGAGCGTCTATGCCGAGGAGGACGAGGAATGATGACCTTCGCTTTCTACCTGTTCGCCATCAGTGTCTGCGTTGCGGGCTTCATGGTGGTGATCGGCCGTAACCCGGTGCATTCGGTGTTGTGGCTTATCCTTGCTTTCCTTGCTTCGGCGGGCCTCTTTGTGCTGCAAGGCGCGGAATTCGTGGCCATGCTGCTGGTCGTCGTCTATGTCGGCGCGGTGGCGGTGCTGTTCCTGTTCGTGGTGATGATGCTCGATATCGACTTTGCCGCGCTCAAGGGCGAGCTGGCGCGTTATCTGCCGCTTGCACTGGTGATCGGCGTCGTGCTTTTGGCGCAGCTGGGCATTGCGTTTTCGGGCTGGGTGCCTTCGGAAAGCGCCGAGGCGCTGCGCGCTGCGCCTGTGGACCCGACGGTTCAGAACACCTATGGGCTGGGCCTCGTGATCTATGACCGCTATGTGCTGATGTTCCAGCTTGCCGGTCTGGTGCTGCTGGTCGCGATGATCGGGGCGATCGTGCTGACCATGCGTCACCGCAAGGACGTCAAGCGTCAGAACGTGCTTGAGCAGATGTGGCGCGACCCGGCCAAGACACTGGAGCTGAAGGATGTGAAGCCGGGGCAGGGCCTCTGAAGCGCCCTTAGGGCCACCTAGCCAATTCGGGCCGCCTGCGCGGCCCATACAGCGAACGGATATTCAACGGGTGAACGACCCGGAGGGACCAGGACGATGATCGGATTGACTCATTATCTTGTTGTGGGGGCGATACTTTTCGTCACCGGCATTTTCGGGATCTTTGTGAACCGAAAGAACGTCATCGTCATCCTGATGTCGATCGAGCTGATGCTTCTGGCGGTAAACATCAATTTTGTCGCATTTTCGACCCATCTGGGCGACCTGGCTGGTCAGGTCTTTACGATGTTCGTGCTGACCGTGGCCGCTGCCGAGGCTGCCATCGGTCTGGCGATCCTGGTCGTCTTCTTCCGCAACCGCGGCACCATCGCGGTGGAAGATGTTAACGTGATGAAGGGATAAGCGGTCATGGAAAAGTTTGTCCTCTTCGCGCCCCTCGTCGGGTCGCTGATCGCCGGTCTTGGCTGGCGCGCGATCGGCGAAAAGGCCGCGCAATACCTGACCACAGGGCTGCTGTTCCTTGTCTGCTTTGCCAGCTGGTACCTGTTCCTGTCGTTTGACGGGGTGGTACGCCATATCCCGGTGCTCGACTGGGTGGTGACCGGCGATTTCCACGCCGAATGGGCCATCCGCCTCGACCGGCTGACCGCGATCATGCTGATCGTGGTGACCACGGTTTCGGCGCTCGTCCATACCTACTCGCTGGGCTATATGGCCCATGACGACAACTGGACGCATGACGAGCATTACAAAGCGCGTTTCTTCGCCTATCTGTCCTTCTTTACCTTCGCCATGCTGATGCTGGTGACGGCCGACAACCTGTTGCAGATGTTCTTTGGCTGGGAGGGCGTTGGCGTCGCCTCCTACCTGCTCATCGGCTTTTACTATAAAAAGGCCAGCGCGAATGCGGCGGCGATGAAGGCTTTCATCGTCAACCGTGTCGGCGACTTTGGCTTCCTGCTTGGGATCTTTGGCATCTATTGGCTGACCGACTCGGTTCAGTTCGATGCGATCTTTGCCCGGGTGCCCGAACTTGCGCAGACCAGCCTGCATTTCCTGTGGCGTGACTGGAACGCGGCGAACCTGCTGGGCTTCCTGCTCTTTATCGGCGCAATGGGGAAATCGGCACAGCTGCTGCTGCACACCTGGCTGCCCGACGCGATGGAAGGTCCGACCCCGGTTTCGGCCCTGATTCACGCTGCGACCATGGTGACCGCCGGGGTGTTCCTTGTCTGCCGTATGTCGCCGCTTTACGAATTTGCGCCTGATGCGAAGAACTTCATCGTCATCATCGGTGCGACCACGGCTTTCTTTGCTGCGACCGTCGGTCTGGTCCAGAACGACATCAAGCGCGTCATCGCCTATTCGACCTGTTCGCAGCTGGGTTATATGTTCGTGGCAGCCGGTGTCGGCGTCTATTCGGCGGCGATGTTCCACCTGCTGACCCACGCCTTCTTCAAAGCGATGCTGTTCCTTGGCGCCGGTTCGGTGATCCACGCCATGCACCATGAACAGGATATGCGGAATTATGGCGGGCTGCGGAAAAAGATTCCGCTGACCTTCTGGGCGATGATGATCGGTACCTTTGCCATCACCGGCGTCGGGATTCCGCTGACCCATATCGGCTTTGCTGGTTTCCTGTCGAAGGACGCGATCATCGAAAGCGCCTGGGCGGGCAGCAGCTATGCCTTCTGGATGCTGGTCATCGCGGCCTGCTTCACCAGCTTCTACAGCTGGCGGCTGATCTTCCTGACCTTCTACGGCAAGCCGCGCGGCGATCATCATGCCCATGACCATGCGCATGAAAGCCCGCCTGTGATGACCATTCCGCTGGGCGTTCTGGCGATTGGTGCGATCTTTGCCGGTATGGTCTGGTATGGTCCGTTCTTTGGCGACCATCACAAGGTGACGGAGTATTTCCACATCGCCGGCTCGCATGAAACGGCCGAAGGCGTGGGTGGGGAACACGCGACCGCCGAAGCGCCGGCTGAGCCTGCTGTCGCCGATGCTGCCGAGGGTGAGGCTGCGGCCGAGACCGCTCATGCTGCGATCGAAGCTCCGGTTGGTGGTGCGATCTATATGCATCCTGACAACCACACCATGGATGAGGCGCACAATGCCCCGGCCTGGGTCAAGGTTTCGCCCTTTATCGCCATGGTGATCGGACTGTTCACGGCCTGGATGTTCTACATCGTCAATCCGTCGCTGCCTCGGCGGCTGGCGGCCCAGCAACCGGCGCTGTATCAGTTCCTGCTGAACAAGTGGTACTTCGACGAGATCTACGACTTCATCTTTGTCCGGCCGACGAAATGGCTTGGCCGACTGCTGTGGAAGGGTGGCGATGGCGCCGTAATTGACGGCACGATCAACGGCCTGGCCCTGGGTTTGATCCCGCGGCTGACCCGTGCGGCGGTCCGGGTGCAATCGGGCTATCTGTTCCACTACGCCTTCGCGATGGTTCTGGGCATCGTGGGCTTGCTGATCTGGGTGATGATGCGGGGCGCGCACTGACATGACGAACCTTCTTTCTATCATCACCTTCCTGCCGATTGTTGCCGCCATCATCATGGCGCTGTTCCTGCGGGGTCAGGACGAAGCTGCTGCGCGCAATGCCAAATGGCTGGCGTTGCTGACCACGACGGCGACCTTTGTGATCTCGCTCTTTGTGCTGTTCCGGTTTGATCCTGCGAATACGGGCTTCCAGTTCGTCGAGGATCACCCCTGGATCATGGGGCTGCGCTACAAGATGGGCGTGGACGGCATTTCGGTGCTGTTCGTGCTGCTGACCACCTTTATGATGCCGCTGACCATTCTTTCGACCTGGAACGTCGGAGATAAGGTCAAGGAATACATGATCGCCTTCCTCGTGCTTGAAGGGCTGATGATCGGCGTATTTACCGCGCTGGACCTCATCCTCTTCTACCTGTTCTTCGAGGCGGGTCTGATCCCGATGTTCCTGATCATTGGGATCTGGGGCGGCAAGGATCGCATCTACGCCAGCTTCAAGTTCTTCCTCTACACCTTCCTTGGCTCGGTGCTGATGCTGGTGGCGATGATCGCGATGTATCGCATCTCGGGCACGACCGATATCGTCGCGCTGCTGCAGTATGAATTCCCGTCCGAGAATTTCCGCCTGCTTGGCATGACCGTAATCGGCGGCACGCAAATGCTGCTGTTCCTGGCATTCTTTGCCAGCTTTGCGGTCAAGATGCCGATGTGGCCGGTTCATACTTGGCTGCCTGACGCGCACGTTCAGGCACCGACCGCCGGTTCGGTCCTGCTGGCCGCGGTGCTGCTGAAGATGGGCGGTTACGGCTTTCTGCGCTTCAGCCTGCCCATGTTCCCGGTCGCCAGTGCTGTTGCCCAGCCCTATGTGTTCTGGCTGTCCGCCATTGCCATCGTCTACACGTCGCTGGTGGCGCTGGCGCAGTCGGACATGAAGAAGGTCATCGCCTATTCCTCGGTCGCGCATATGGGTTACGTGACCCTGGGGATATTTGCCGCCAATCAGGTTGGTGTCGACGGCGCGATCTTCCAGATGCTGTCGCACGGCTTTGTCTCGGGCGCGCTGTTCCTTTGCGTCGGGGTCATCTACGACCGCATGCACACGCGTGAGATCGACGCCTACGGCGGCCTCGTGAACCGGATGCCGGCCTATGCGGCGGTGTTCATGTTCTTTACCATGGCGAACGTGGGCCTGCCCGGCACCTCGGGTTTCGTGGGTGAATTCCTGACGTTGATGGGTACTTTCCGCGTCAATACCTGGGTGGCGCTGGTCGCGACCACGGGCGTGATCTTCTCGGCCGCTTATGCGCTGTGGCTTTATCGCCGCGTGACGCTGGGCCAGCTGATCAAGGAAAGCCTGAAGTCGATCACCGACATGACCCCGCGCGAGCGTTGGATCTTTGTGCCGCTGATTGCGATGACGCTGATCCTCGGTGTCTATCCGCGGCTCGTTACCGATGTGACCGGTCCGGCCGTCTCCGCGCTTCTTCAAGACTACAACCAGAGCCAGCCAGCGGCACCCGTTGCCGCGGTTCAGGCCAGCCACTAGGGGGCAGACATGACCTCGCTCGACTTCTCGACCATTCTGCCCGAGGTGGTTCTGGCGGTTTACGCGCTTGCCGCCCTGATGGCCGGGGCCTATCTCGGCAAGGACAGGCTGGCGCGGACGCTGCTGTGGCTGACTGTCGCGGCCTTTCTGATCGTCGCGGCCATGGTTGGTCTTGGCAATCGCACCGATGGCACCGCCTTCCATGGCATGTTCATCGACGATGGCTTTTCGCGCTTTGCCAAGGTGGTGACGCTGGTTGCTGCTGCCTGCGTGCTGGCGATGAGTGCTGATTACATGCAGCGCCGTAATATGCTGCGCTTTGAGTTCCCGATCATTGTCGCTCTGGCGGTGCTGGGGATGATGTTCATGGTCTCGGCCGGTGACCTGCTGACGCTCTATATGGGGCTGGAGCTGCAATCGCTTGCGCTTTACGTCGTTGCCGCCATGCGCCGCGACTCGGTTCGCTCGTCCGAGGCGGGGCTGAAATACTTTGTTCTGGGCTCGCTTTCGTCGGGCTTGCTGCTCTATGGCACCTCGCTGATCTACGGCTTTGTCGGCACCACCGGGTTCCAGGGCATCATTGCGACCATCTCGGCCGGACATCTGTCGCTTGGCGTGCTGTTCGGGCTGGTGTTCATGCTGGTCGGTCTGGCCTTCAAGGTTTCGGCCGTGCCGTTCCACATGTGGACGCCGGATGTCTATGAGGGCTCGCCGACCCCGGTGACCGCCTTCTTTGCGACCGCACCCAAGGTCGCCGCCATGGCGCTGATCGCCCGGCTGGTCTTTGACGCCTTCGGTCATGTCATCTCGGACTGGAGCCAGATCATCGCGGCGCTGGCGGTGATGTCGATGTTCCTTGGCTCGATCGCCGGGATCGGCCAGACCAATATCAAACGGCTGATGGCCTATTCTTCGATCACCCATATGGGCTTTGCGTTGGTCGGGCTCGCGTCCGGCACCGTGATCGGGGTGCAGAGCATGCTGCTCTATATGACCATCTATTCGGTGATGAACATCGGCACTTTCGCTTTCATCCTGTCGATGGAACGTGACGGGGTTCCGGTGACCGATCTTGCCGCGCTGAACCGTTTTGCCTGGACCGACCCGGTCAAGGGGCTGGCGATGCTGGTCCTGATGTTCAGCCTTGCCGGTGTGCCGCCGACCCTTGGCTTTTTTGCCAAGCTGGGCGTGCTGACCGCAGCGGTCGACGCGGGCATGGGTTGGCTTGCCATCGCCGGTGTCATCGCCTCGGTTATCGGTGCCTTCTACTATCTGCGCATCGTTTACTACATGTATTTTGGTGCCGAGAGTGAAGGCATCACCAGCCGCATGGGCGCGGTGCAATATCTGGCATTGATGGTGCCGGCGCTGGTGATGCTGGTCGGCGCGGTCAGCATGTTCGGTGTCGATGCCGCTGCCGGTCGTGCCGCCGAGACTCTGGTAGGTCCGGTGGCCGCTGCCGAGCAGCCGGCCGAGTCTGCGCAAGGTGAGTGATACCTGGCCCGAAGGCGTGGCCCGCCATGTGCTGGCCCGCGTCGACAGTACCAATGCCGAGGCGCTGAGGCTGGCGCCCGGCCTCTCAGGTCCAGCCTGGGTGATGGCCCGCGAGCAATTCGCGGGCCGTGGTCGTCGCGGCCGGGACTGGGTGATGCCCGCCGGGAATTTCGCCGCGACCTTGGTAACCCGGCCCAGGGGTGGGGCGCTGGTCGCGGCACAACTGTCCTTTGTTGCGGCGCTGGCGCTTTATGATGCGCTTGGTGACGCCTGCGGCCCCTCAGTGCGGCTGGCGATCAAATGGCCAAATGACGTGTTGCTGAACGGTGGCAAGGTCGCCGGCATTCTTTTGGAAAGCGCGGGATCCGGTCCCGGCATACAGGCTGTTGCGGTCGGGATCGGCGTCAATCTGGCGGATGCTCCGGATGCGGATCTGGTCGGGCCGGGGGCAGTTCCGCCTGTTTCGGTCAAAGGTGAGACCGGCCATACCGTCGCGCCCGAGGATTTTCTGGACCTGCTCGCCCCTGCTTTCGCGCGTTGGCAGGATCAGCTTGAAACCTACGGCTTTGGGCCGATCCGCAACGCCTGGCTTGCGCGCGCCGCCCGGCTGGGTGAGCCGATCATCGCTCGTGCTGGCACCAACGAAAGCCACGGTATCTTCGAAGGCATTGACGAAAGTGGCGCGCTGATCCTGCGCGGCTCTGACGGGCGGCAGGTTATTCCCGCCGCCGATGTGTATTTCAGAGGCTAGCCCATGCTGCTTTGCATCGACACCGGCAACACGAACACGGTCTTTTCAGTCTGGGACGGCGAACAATTCGTCGGCATGTGGCGTATTTCGACCGACCACCGGCGTACTGCGGATGAATATTTCGTCTGGCTGTCCACACTGATCTCATTGCAAAAGCTTGAGCTGAACATCGACAGCTGCATCATCAGTTCAACCGCGCCGCGGGTGGTGTTCAACCTGCGCGTGCTGTGCAACCGCTATTTTGACACCCGCCCGCTGGTTGTGGGCAAGCCTGACTGCCTGTTGCCGGTGGCCCCCCGGGTTGATTTTGGCACGGTGGTCGGTCCCGACCGGCTGGTGAACACCTGGGGCGCATTCCACCGCCACGGTCCCGATCTGATCGTGGTCGATTTTGGCACTGCGACGACTTTTGATGTGGTCGACACGGATGGCGCCTATGTCGGAGGCGTCATTGCGCCGGGGGTGAACCTGTCGCTTGAGGCACTGCATATGGGGGCGGCCAGCCTGCCTCATGTCGATGTGACTATGCCGCCCAAGGTAATTGGCACAAATACGGTGGCTTGTATCCAGTCGGGCATTTACTGGGGTTATATCGGCCTTGTGCAGGGCGTGGTGGACAAGATCCGCGAAGAGCGAGGCCGCCAGATGAAGGTCGTCGCGACCGGGGGGCTTGCGCCGCTGTTCGACCAGGGCTTTGATCTGTTCGACGCGATCGAGGACGACCTGACCATGCATGGGCTGCGCCTCATTCACGATTATAACAAGGAGATGGGCAATGGCTGAGCGCCTGATCTATCTGCCGCTGGGCGGCGCGGGCGAAATCGGCATGAACGCCTATGTCTATGGCTATGGCGAGCCGGGACGAGAGCGGCTGATCGTCGTCGATCTGGGCGTTACCTTTGGCGATATGGAATCCGCCCCGGGTATCGATCTGATCATGGCCGATGTGTCATGGCTTGAGACGAACCGCGACCGGATCGACGCAATCTTTATCACCCACGGGCATGAGGATCACGTTGGCGCACTTGGCCTTTTGTGGCCAAAGCTGCAAAAGCCTGTGCATTGCCGCCGCTTTACCGGTGCCTTGGCGCGGCTGAAGCTGGAAGAGGTGGGCCAGCCGACCGACCAGATACATATTCACGCTCCGCGGCCTGACGTGGTGACGGCAGGTCCCTTCCGTGTGCAATTCGTGCCGGTCAGCCATTCTATTCCCGAAAGTTCGGCCCTGATCATCGACACGCCGGCAGGTCGGATCGTCCATACGGGTGACTTTAAGCTGGACGGAACGCCAGTGGTGGGTGAGCCCTTTGACCCGATGGTCTGGCACGAGATTGCCAACGAAGGGCAGGGGGTCAAGGTCCTGACCTGCGATTCGACCAACGTGTTTTCCCCCCATCCCGGCCGGTCCGAGGCGCTTTTGGCCAATCCGCTGCTGGATTTCGTCATCGCGCAGCGCCAGATGGTGGTGGCCACGACCTTTGCCAGCAACATTGCCCGGCTCAAGACGCTGGCCGAGGCAGGCGTTACCGCGGGGCGCAAGATCTGCCTTTTGGGCCGCGCCATGCGCCGCATGATCACCGTTGCAATCGAAACCGGCGTGTTGACCAACTTCCCCCCGGTGATCGGACCGGAAGAGGCCTCGGAACTGCCGCGCGACAAGGTGATGCTGATCGTCACCGGCAGTCAGGGCGAACGGCGCGCTGCGAGTGCCCAGTTGTCGCGTGGCCGCTATCTGGGCATTGACCTGAAAGAGGGCGACAGTTTCCTTTTCAGTTCACGCACCATTCCGGGGAATGAGCGCGGCGTCATCCGCATCATGAATGCGCTGTCGGAAAAGGGCGTGGACCTGTTTGATGCCGATGACGGGGTTTACCACGTTTCGGGCCACGCCAACCGCCCCGATATCGAGGCGGTGCATGATCTGTTGAAGCCGCAGATGGTTATTCCGATGCATGGCGAACACATGCATCTGCGCGAGCATGCCAAGCTGGCCGAGGCGCGCGGCATTCCGGCGGCAGTGGCGACGAACGGTACCATGCTGGACCTGTCCGGGACCGCGCCGCGGGTGGTCGATCAGATCGACACCGGCAGGCTGTATCTGGATGGTTCGGTGCTGATCGGTGCCATGGATGGCGTGGTGCGCGACCGCATCCGCATGGCGCTGAACGGTCATGCCATGGTCTCGGTCATCGTTGATGAGGATGACACGCCCTTGCCCGACGCCTGGGTTGAACTGTCCGGTCTGCCTGAACGGGGCCGTGGCGGTGCACCGCTGGCCGAGAATATCGAGGCTGCGCTGGCCGATTTCCTTGAGCGTGCCGATGATCGGACCGTCATGGATGACGAGCGGCTGGAAGAGGGCATCCGCCGCCTTACCCGTCAGGTCTCGATGGAAGAGATCGGCAAGAAGCCCGAGGTGACGGTGGTCATCTCGCGTCTGGCTGCCGAATGATCTGAGAGCATGGGCCGGTCCCGGCCGGCCCACCCGAGAAAGAGCATGAGCGAATTCGACCCGAAACCTCCGCGCCGTAACTTTTACGGCCGCCGTCATGGCAAAACTCTGCGCCAGAGCCAAAAGGGCTATCTGTCCGAGGATCTGGGCAACCTGCGCCCGCGCGGCATTACCCTTGATGAAAACCCCGAACGCAAGCCGATCGATCTGGCCCAGATCTTTGGCGATGACCGCCCGGTCTGGCTGGAGGTCGGCTTTGGCGGGGGCGAACATATGGTTCACATGGCCGCCCGCTATCCCCAGATCGGGATCATTGGCTGTGAGCCCTTTATCAACGGCGTCGCGATGCTGCTGGGCAAGATCCGCGCGGCGGGGGTGTCGAATGTCAGCGTCCATCCGGGCGATGCCCGCGATCTGATGGATGTCCTGCCCGAAGGCTCGATCAGCAAGGCGTTCCTGAACTATCCCGACCCTTGGCCCAAGGCGCGCCACCACCGCCGCCGTTTCGTCACGCCCGAACATCTGATCCCACTTTACCGGGTGATGAAGCCGGGGGCCGAATTCCGCGTAGCGACCGACATTCCTGATTATGTCCGCCAGACGCTGGAAGAGGTTCCGCAGGCCGGTTTCGAGCTGATCTCGGAAGGGAAAGACGCCTGGGACGACTGGCTGTCCACGCGCTATGAGCAAAAGGCCCTGCGCGAAGGACGGGTGCCGCATTACGTCACCTTTCGCCGCAAGGGCTGAAAGCTTCGGGGCCGATTGCATAGGCCAGCCGTGACCGCTATCACCTTGCGCGACACGTACAAGGGGGCCTTCATGTCACATTCCGCCGAACCGCTTCCGATGATTGCCCGCCGCTCGGGCCCCCTGAAGGGTGAGGCCAAGGTGCCGGGCGACAAGTCGATCAGCCACCGCGCGCTGATCCTTGGTGCCCTGGCTGTGGGAGAGACCCATATCACCGGCCTTCTGGAAGGTCAGGACGTTCTGGACACAGCCAAAGCCATGCAGGCCTTTGGCGCGCGTGTCGAACGTCTGGGAGAGGGTGAGTGGTTGGTGAACGGCGTCGGCGTCGGCGGCTTTTCCGAGCCTGAGGGCGTGATTGACTGCGGCAACTCGGGTACCGGTGTCCGGCTGATCATGGGTGCGATGGCGACGACCCCGGTCACCGCGACCTTCACCGGCGACGCCAGCCTGTCGCGGCGCCCGATGGGGCGCGTGACTGACCCGCTGGAGCTGTTTGGCTGCGAGGTAACAGCGCGCGAGGGCAAGCGGCTGCCTGTCACGATCAAGGGCGCGGCGGATCCGGTGCCCGTGCGTTACAAGACGCCGGTTGCCTCGGCCCAGATCAAATCGGCGGTGCTGCTTGCTGCGCTGAATGCCCCGGGTGAAACCGTGGTGATCGAATCCGAGCCGACCCGCGACCATACCGAGCGTATGCTTGCGGGCTTTGGCGCCACGATCTCGACCGAGGTGACGGATGAAGGGCAGGTTATCACCCTGCGAGGCCGGCCCGAACTGCGGCCGCAGCCGGTTGTTGTTCCGCGCGACCCTTCAAGTGCGGCTTTCCCGGTGGCTGCGGCGCTGATCGTTCCGGGCTCCGAGATTCGTGTGCCCGGCGTCAGCCGCAACCCGACGCGGGATGGGCTGTATGTCACCCTGCTTGAAATGGGGGCTGACATCCGCTTTGAAAATCCGCGTGAAGAGGGGGGCGAGCCGGTGGCCGATCTGGTCGTCCGCCACGGCCCGCTTAAGGGTGTGACCGTTCCGCCCGAACGCGCGGCAAGCATGATCGACGAATTCCCGATCCTGTCCGTGATCGCCTGTTTCGCCGAAGGCACGACCGTCATGCAGGGGGTCCATGAGCTGCGCGTCAAGGAAAGCGACAGGATCGAGGCCATGGCCGTCGGCCTTGTCGCCAATGGTGCCGAGGTCGGGGCGACGGATGATACCATGACCGTGCATGGCAAGGGCGGACTTAAGGGCGGCGCGATTTGCGCGACCCATCTAGATCACCGCATCGCCATGTCCTTCCTTGTCGCGGGGCTTGCCTCGGAACAGCCGATCAGCGTCGATGACGGCAGTCCGATTGCGACTTCCTTCCCTGACTTCCTGCCCTTGATGAAGGGGCTGGGTGCGCAGATCGGCTAAACCTGCCGCGCGGGGGCTGCCGTGTCTGTCAGGCGCGGCTGTCCCGACCATTGGCAGGCTGACTCGTGTCATCACTGAGCAGCAGTTATGCGGACGATTTCGCGCATATATGCACGAGACTGGTGGGGGGTGAAAAATCCTCAGCCTTGTGCAATTGCCGGCCACTGAATTTGCTGGAGAATAAAGTTACTGACATACGGAAATGTCAGCTATGCGAAACAAAGCCGCTGGTCAGCGCAGCCAGCCATGCAAGATCCGCTCACCTTCCGAAGTGAAATTGATGATGCGCGACGCAGGCACCCGACGCGCCCATGATCTGGCGATCAGATGATCTAATATGGCCTTCCCCAGACGCCCGGCCAGATGCTGTCGCCGCTCGCTCCAGTCGAGGCAGGCACGGCACAGGGGTCGATTGCCTGGCGGAAGGCTATCAATATCCAGATCAATTTCGGCCAGTTTTTCCCTGCCGTAGCGGGTCACGGTCAGATCATTCGCCAACCACTCATCCGCCAGCATTTGCTTATAAAGCCGGACGCCCACCTCTCCAGCCAGATGATCGTAGCAGATGCGGGCCTTGCGCAGCGCCGGATCGCGCGGGCCGGTGCGCAACGAAGGCGCGGCATCGCTGGAAAACACCATCAGGGCTTCAAGCAGGCTGGCAACATTGGGGCCCGCCAGACGGAAGTAGCGGTGCCGGCCCTGCGCTTCGACCATCAGCACCTCGCCATCCACCAGTTTGGCAAGGTGAGAACTGGCGGTTTGTTTGGTGATCCCGCCAAGGCCGGCCAATTCGGTCGCGGTCAGGGCGCGCCCATCCATCAGCGCAATCAGCATCGTACTGCGGGCAGGATCGGCGACAAGGGCGGCGATGCGGGCGATATCGGGGCCTTCTCTCATGGTTCGATCCTAACCGAACCATCTGCTGCCGCCAATCGGGTAGGTCTGGGGTCAGCAAGAAAGGCCAGACCCATGATAACCTGCGTCATCACCTATGACATCGATCCGAACCGGCGTGAGCTGTTCGACCAATACGCCCGCAACTGGGGCGAATGCAGCCCGCGCTGCGGTGCTGATCTGATCGGCTATTTCGCCCCGCATGAGGGTTCGGCCTCGACCGCCTATGGCATTTATTCGCTGCCATCCCTTGCCGAATATGAAGCCTATCGGTCGCGGTTGGCGGCAGATCCACTGGGTCGGGAGAACTACGAATTCGCCAAACGTGAGGGCTTTATTCGCAGCGAGAACCGCCTTTTCGTCAAACTCGCTTCAGCTCCACATGGGGGTCGCACATGATTGCCGTCATTTTCGAAGCCTGGGTTCCCGGTGCGGCCCGGGCCGAATATCTTGATCTGGCGACCGGGCTGCGCCCGCTGCTGGCGGATCTGGATGGCTTTATCTCCATCGAGCGGTTCCAGAGCCTGACCAATCCCGGCAAGGTCCTGTCGCTGTCCTTCTGGCGCGACGAAGCTGCGGTCGCGGCCTGGCGTAACCTGCCGGAGCACCGGCGCGTGCAGGTCGCTGGCCGCGATCATGTCTTTGCCGATTACCATCTGCGTATCGCCGCAGTGACGCGGGACTACAGCATGACAGCCCGCGCCGAGGCTCCGGCCGACAGCCGCGCGATCCACAAGGAGACCTCCGATCATGTTTGACCTTGAGTTCCATCTGGAAAACCGTCCCGGTGCGCTGGCAGAGCTTGGCGAGGCGATGGGGCGCGCCGGGGTTTCTTTCGAGGGTGGTGGGGTATTCAGCCATGGCGGGACGTCCATCGCACACTTCCTGTTTCGCGATGGCGAGGCTGCAGCCAGTGCCGCGAAAGACGCCGGGATCGCGGTCGCGGCGATCTGCACACCGATCATCCGTAAGCTGAAACAGGGCACTCCGGGCCAGTTGGGCGCGATCTCGCG
Source organism: Paracoccus sp. J56 (assembly GCF_019633685.1). Lineage (NCBI taxonomy): Bacteria > Pseudomonadati > Pseudomonadota > Alphaproteobacteria > Rhodobacterales > Paracoccaceae > Paracoccus > Paracoccus sp. J56. Next base: position 190,763 of record NZ_JAFL01000002.1, on the reverse strand, counting down.
CGCATTGGCCGAGGCAGGCGTGAATATACTGGTTCAGTATTCCGACCATCATAATCAGCTTGTTCTGGTCTGTGACAGCGAAGAACTGGCGGGAAATGCGACCACCGGATGGCCCGCCGATGAATGACTGCTAAGGGCTCTTCGTACGGATGGCCTGACCTGGCTGCAGGGCAGGAATCTGACAGAAAATCGAAAGTATCCGACAGACGACAGAGCCGCTGCTGTGGCAGCGGCTCTTTGATCACTGGCTGTGTCATGTGGGACGGGCCGCAACAAGGATGCGGCCCGATAGGCCTGCAAAGCGCATTAGTCGGCTTTGGCGGCCTCGGGGTAGCCGATCTGTCCCAGCGCCTTGCGGATTTCGTCCAGAACGGCGGGATCGTCGATGGTGGCCGGGGTCTTGAACTCTTCTCCATCGGCGATCTTGGCCATGGTGGCGCGCAGGATCTTGCCCGAGCGGGTCTTGGGCAGTCGATCCACGACGCAGGCCGATTTGAACGCCGCCACAGGACCGATCCGGTCGCGTACCAGCTGGACCACTTCGCGCACCACCTGGTCATGCGAGGTCGTTATCCCGGCCTTGAGGCAGAGGAATCCGACCGGAGACTGGCCCTTGAGGCTGTCCGCGACCCCGATTACCGCACATTCCGCAACGGCGGAGTGGCTGGCCAGAACCTCTTCCATTGCGCCGGTGGACAGGCGGTGGCCGGCGACGTTGATCACGTCATCGGTGCGGGCCATGATGTAAAGATAGCCGTCCTCATCTATATAGCCCGCGTCCCCAGTTTCATAATAGCCGGGGAAGTGGTCGAGGTAGGATTTGCGGAACCGCTCTTCGGCGTTCCACAGCGTCGGCAGCGTGCCGGGAGGCAGGGGCAGCTTGATCGCAATGGCTCCAAGCGTGCCTGCGGGTACCGGGTGGCCTGCCTCATCCAGCACCTGCACGTCATAGCCGGGCATCGGCACCGAAGGGCTGCCCGGTTTGATCGGCAAGGTCTCGATCCCCATCGGGTTCGCGGCGATGGCCCAGCCGGTTTCGGTCTGCCACCAGTGGTCGATCACCGGTACGCCCAGATGCTCCTGCGCCCATTGCACCGTATCGGGATCGGCGCGTTCACCGGCAAGGAACAACGCCTGCAGATCGTGCAGCTTATAGCGACGGATCCAGTCGCCGTTCGGGTCCTCGCGGCGGATGGCGCGCAGCGCGGTCGGCGCGGTGAAAAAGCTTTTAATGCGAAGGTTCTGGATGGTGCGCCAGAAGACGCCGGGATGCGGGGTGCCGACCGGCTTGCCCTCGAATACGACGGTGGTGGCACCCGCGATCAGCGGGCCGTAGCAGATATAGCTGTGGCCAACTACCCAGCCGACATCCGAGGCGGCCCAGAAACGGTCTCCGGCCTCGATGTTATAGATATTTGTCATCGACCATTGCAGCGCGACCAGATGGCCGGCGGTGTGGCGCACGACGCCCTTGGGCTGGCCAGTCGTGCCCGAGGTGTAAAGGATATAGGCGGGGTGGTTACCCTCGACCGGGACACAGTCGGCGGGTTTCACGCCATATTGAAAGCCGTGCCAGGAAAAGTCGCGGCCTTCGACCAGCTTGGCAACCTCTTGTTCGCGCTGGAAGATCACGCAGAACTCGGGCTTGTGGCTGGACATGTCGATGGCGGCGTCAAGCAGTGGCTTGTAGTGAACGACCCGGTTTGGTTCGAGCCCGCAAGAGGCCGCGATGATCGCCTTGGGCTGACAATCGTCGATGCGTACCGCCAATTCATTGGCCGCAAAGCCGCCAAAGACCACCGAGTGGACGGCACCCAAGCGGGTGCAGGCCAGCATCGCCTCGATCGCTTCGGGGATCATCGGCATATAGATGATGACGCGATCGCCCTTTTCGACGCCACGCATACGCAGCGCGCCGGCCAGTGAGGCAACGCGGTCGCGTAACTGACGGTAGGTGATCCCCTTGGTGGTCAGGGTGATCGGGCTTTCATGCCAGATGGCGATCTGGTCGCCGCGCCCCGCCAGGACATGGCGGTCCACCGCATTCCAGCAGGTGTTCACCAGCCCGTCCGAGAACCATTCGTAGATCGGGGCCTTGTCGTCAAAAAGCGCCTTTGAGGGTTTTTGCTTCCAGTCGATGGCCTCGGCGGCCTGCATCCAGAACCCCTCAGGATCGGCCTGCCACGCGGAATATATCTCGCGGTATCCCATGAAAACAACTCTCCTCCCCGAATGGATGGGTGGAGTTACGCGTGAGGTGGGGAGGGGCGCAAGGATGTTAACGCCCACAGCCCGCTATGCGACAGAAACTTGTGCGGTCTGTCGCCAAAGCGGGGGAAATAATTTTGCAAAGAAAAAATGAGTTTGCAGTGTGATGCAAACTCTGCCGCCTTTTGCAAAATGAAGCAGGGCAAGGGGTGGGCTGCGGTAGAATCACCGCAGCCCCATGGCTTAGCGATAGTGATCGACCGGCGTGCCGGCGATCGCGCTCATATTCAAAAGGCCGCGGGTGGTGATCGAGGGCGTGACGATATGGGCGCGGTTGCCCATACCCATCAGGATCGGCCCGACCTCAAGCCCGTTGGCCTTGAGCTTCAGCGCGTTGCGCACGCCCGATGCCGCATCGGTGCCCGAAAAGACCAGCGTATTTGCCGCCCCTTCCAGGATCGAGCGCGGCAACAGCCGTTCGCGGATTGATGGATCCAGCGCCGAGTCGACGTGCATTTCACCGTCAAAGATGAAGTCCACGCCGCGCGAGTGCAGGATCTCCATCGCAGCGCGCATCTTGACGCCGGTTTCGTTGTCGAGGTTGCCGAATTGCGAATGGCTGCACAGCGCGACCTTGGGCGTGACGCCAAAGCGGCGCACGTGGCGGGCGGCACCGATAGCGGCCTCGGCCACCTGTTCGGGCGTGGGGTTATGATGGACCTGAGTGTCGGCGATAAAGAGCGGCCCGTCCTCAAGGATCATCAGCGACAGCGCGCCATGCGGGCACAGCCCGTCCCGGGCGAGCACCTGGCTGACGTAATTCAGGTGCCAGCTATATTGGCCGAAAGTGCCGCAGATCAGGCTGTCAGCCTCGCCCCGGTGAACCATGACCGCACCGATGGCGGTGGTATTGGTGCGCATGATCGCGCGGGCGATGTCGGGGGTGACACCGCGCCGGGCCATCAGATCGTGATAGGTGCCCCAATAGTCGCGATAACGGGGGTCGTTCTCGGGGTTCACGATCTCAAAGTCGCGGCCGGGGCGGATCGGCAGGCCGGCGCGTTCGGCGCGCATGGCGATCACCTCGGGACGGCCGATCAGGATCGGCGCGTCGGTGGTTTCCTCCAGCATCGCATTGGCGGCGCGCAGCACCCGTTCATCCTCGCCCTCGGCAAAGACGATGCGGCGCTTGGCGGTTGCAGCGGCCTCAAAGACCGGGCGCATGATCATCGCCGAGCGGAAGACCGAGCCGTCAAGCTTGCGTTTGTAGACGGCGATATTGTCAAGCGGACGGGTGGCGACGCCGGTCTCCATCGCCGCCTTGGCGACAGCGGATGAGACCACGCCGATCAGACGTGGGTCAAAGGGTTTCGGGATCAGATAATCCGCACCAAAGGTCAGCGTTTCGCCCCGATAGGCCATGGCTGCTTCGGCACTGGTGGTGGCGCGGGCAAGCGCGGCGATCCCTTCGATACAGGCAAGCTGCATCTCGTCGTTGATCGTGGTCGCGCCGACGTCCAGCGCACCCCGAAAGATAAAGGGAAAGCACAGAACGTTGTTGACCTGGTTGGGATAATCGCTGCGGCCCGTGGCGATGATCGCATCCGGGGCGACGGCGCGGGCATCCTCGGGCAGGATCTCGGGTGTCGGGTTCGCCAGCGCAAAGATGATTGGACGCTTGGCCATTTTGGCGACCATTTCAGGTTTCAGGACACCGGGACCGGAAAGGCCAAGGAACAGGTCCGCGCCATCGATCACCTGATCGAGCGTGCGCAGATCGGATTTCTGCGCATATTCGGCCTTTTGCGGCGTCATTTCCTCGGTCCGGCCCTCATAGACGAGGCCGGCGATATCGCAGAGCCAGACGTTCTCGCGCTTGACGCCCAGTTTCAGCAGCATGTTCAGGCAGGCAATGCCTGCTGCGCCACCGCCGGTCGAGACGACCTTGATATCCTGGAACCGCTTGCCGGCGATATGCAGCGCATTGGTCGCCGCCGCGCCGACCACGATGGCGGTGCCGTGCTGGTCGTCGTGAAAGACCGGGATGTTCATCCGCTCGCGGCACAGTTTCTCGACGATAAAACAGTCGGGGGCCTTGATATCCTCAAGGTTGATGGCGCCGAAGGTCGGTTCAAGCGCGCAGACGATATCGGCCAGCTTTTCGGGGTCCGATTCGTTCACCTCGATATCGAAACAGTCGATATTGGCGAATTTCTTGAACAGGACCGCCTTACCCTCCATCACGGGTTTTGAGGCCAGCGCACCGATATTGCCCAGCCCCAGCACGGCCGTACCGTTCGAGACAACGGCGACCAGATTGCCGCGCGAGGTATAGCGGGCAGCGGTGGCAGGATCGGCCTTGATTTCAAGGCAGGCTTCCGCCACGCCGGGCGAATAGGCGCGGCTAAGGTCGCGGCCGTTGGCAAGGGGCTTGGTTGCGCGCACCTCCAGCTTACCTGGGCGCGGAAATTCGTGATAATCCAATGCCGCCTGCCTGGCGTTGTCCTGCCTGCGTTCTTCCATGGCCAGACCCTCTCCTCTCAAGATGGTTCAGCGTTAAACTATTTCTTCGCCGGGGAACAGGGGGCATTGCGAGCCGGGGGCGGGACTGCGCCGCTCTTGCATCGTGGGGGGCGGGCGCGCAAACTCATTATCCGGGAAAAGGGCAGGGAAAGGTGGACCATGGCGCTTTTGGATGCGGCTCGTGATGTGCGCGAAAGGGCCTATGCGCCCTATTCCAATTTCAAGGTCGGCGCGGCGGTTCGCGGTGCCTCGGGCAGGGTCTATGCCGGCTGTAATGTTGAGAATGTCGCTTACCCCGAGGGCACCTGCGCCGAGGCCGGGGCTATCGCTGCGATGATCGCAGCGGGCGAGACCGAGATTGTCGAGGTTGCGGTTATCGCCGACTCGCAGGGGCCGGTGCCGCCTTGTGGCGGCTGCCGACAGAAGCTTGCCGAATTCGGGCGTCCCGAAACCCCGGTGCTGCTGGCGACCATCCGAGGGACCGAGCTTGCCACCACGATCGGCGAGCTGCTGCCCGGTCGCTTTGGTATCAGTCATATGTCGGGTACGGAATGACCCCCGAGGCCTCGCGCCATGATCCGCGTCCGGTGATTGCTGCCGTCCGCGATGGGCATGGGCTGGATGCGGCGGGTGCGGGGCTGATCGCGCGCGGGCTGGCCGATGGCTCGGTCAGTGACGCCCAGGCGGCCGCGTTTGCCATGGCGGTGCTGCTGCGCGGGCTGGATAAGGGCGGTCGCGTGGCGCTGACCCGGGCGATGCGTGATTCCGGTCATGTCATGCGATGGGATCTGCCGGGGCCGGTGGTGGACAAGCATTCGACCGGAGGGATTGGCGATACGGTCAGCCTGATCCTTGCCCCTTTGGTTGCCAGCTGCGGGGGCTATGTGCCGATGATCTCGGGGCGCGGGCTTGGCCATACCGGCGGCACGCTGGATAAGCTTGAGGCCATACCGGGTTTCCGCACCGCGCTGTCTGAGAAAGAGTTTCGCCGCGTCACCGCCGGGGCCGGCTGCGCAATTGTTGCCGCGGGGCCTGAACTTGCCCCCGCCGATGCGCGGCTTTACGCGATCCGCGATGAAAGCGCGACGGTCGGTTCGGTGGATCTGATCACCGCGTCGATCCTGTCAAAGAAACTGGCGGCGGGGCTTGATGCGCTGATCTTGGATGTCAAACAGGGCAGTGGTGCCTTTCTGCGCAACCCCGAGGCGGCGCAGGACCTGGCGCGTGCGCTGGTCGATACGGCCAAGGGCGCAGGTTGCCGCGCCCGCGCCTATGTCACCGACATGGATCAGCCGCTGGCCCGCGCCGCCGGCAATGCGTTGGAACTGCGCGAGGCGATCGTAGCCCTGACCGGTGGGCAAGGTGCGTTGCGGGATCTGTCGCTGGCGCTGTCCTCGGCCTGCCTTGATCTGGCCGGGCTATCCGATGGCACATTGCAGGCGCTGGAAAGTGGCGCTGCGGCTGAACGTTTCGCCCGCATGGTTGCCGCGCAGGGTGGCCCGACCGACCTGCTGGAACATCCCGACCGCTATCTGCCACCTGCACCGGTGGTGCGTGCCGTGCCCGGTCGCGGTCGGGTTGCCGCCATAGATACCGAGGCGCTTGGCCATGCCGTTGTCGCTTTGGGCGGCGGGCGGCTGCGTGCCGGTGACCGGATTGACCCGCGGGTAGGGCTTGCAGAACTGCTCCGCATCGGCGAGACGGCGGATGAGGGGCGCCCGCTGGCGCTGGTCCATGCCGCAACAGAGGCGGCGGCCGAGGCGGCGGTTGCCTCAGTCGCGGCTGCCTATCTGCTGGGCGATGGGCCGGAACCGGGTCCCCTGATCCGCAGCGAGGTGACATGACCGACAGACGCGCTGTCCTGATCGTGATGGATTCGGTGGGCATCGGCGGTGCCCCGGATGCGGCTGCCTATTTCAATGACGGGCTGCCCGATACCGGCGCGAATACGCTGGCCCATATCGCCCAGACGCGGCCGCTGCATCTGCCTCATCTGGACGCGCTGGGGCTTGGTGCCGCGATCCGCCTGGCAAGCGGGGCCGAGGCCCCCGGTCTTGACGCGGTCCCGCAGGGGCTTTGGGGGGCCGCAACCGAGGTTTCGCGCGGCAAGGACACCCCCTCGGGTCATTGGGAGATTGCGGGCGTTCCCGTGCCTTGGGACTGGCACTATTTCCCGGATACCCACCCGTCCTTTCCAGCCGATCTGACCGCGAATATCGCCCGTGCCGCCGGCACCGATGGCATTCTTGGCAACGAACACGCCTCGGGGACCGAGATCATCGCCCGCCTTGGCGCCGAGCATCTGCGCACAGGCCGGCCAATCTGCTATACCTCGGCCGATAGTGTGTTGCAGATCGCTGCGCATGAAGAGCACTTTGGCCTCGACCGACTTTATCGGCTCTGCGAAGCGGTGGCGGCCATGGTCCATCCGATGCGCGTCGGGCGGGTCATCGCCCGGCCGTTTCTTGGGGCTGAGGGCAGTTTTACCCGCACTCCGAACCGCCGCGATTATGCCATCGCTCCGCCGGCGCCGACACTGCTTGACCTCGCGCACGAGGCCGGTCGCATTACCCATGCCATCGGCAAGATCGGCGATATCTTCTCGCATCGCGGCATCTCGCATCTGCACAAGGGGCGCTCGGACGCCGACCTTGCCGATCATCTGCTGCGGCTTGCTGATGAGGCCGCGCCGGGCAGCCTGATCTTTGCCAATTTCGTCGAGTTTGACAGCCTTTATGGCCACCGTCGCGATGTCGAGGGCTATGCAGAGGCGCTGGAATGGTTTGATGGCGTTGCCGGGGCGCTGATGGCCCGGCTGCGTCCGGGGGATCTGGCGATTTTTACTGCCGACCACGGCAATGACCCGACCTGGCACGGCACCGACCACACCCGCGAGCGTGTGCCGGTCTTGGGCTGGGGCTATGGTGCGCGCGCGATCGGGCAGGTGGGTTTTGCCGATATTGCCGCCTCGGTTGCCGCCCATCTCGGCCTGCCGCCCGCCGGTCCGGGGAGATCGTTTCTATGAAATCGCTGAAAAAGATCGAACTGCATCTGCATCTGGAAGGCGCGGCACCTCCAGCCTTTATCCGCGCGCTAGCCGCTGAAAAACATCAGGATATCGGTCACATCTTTGATGAGCGCGGTGCCTATTCCTATAACGGATTCAATGAGTTTCTTCGCGTATATGAGGCTGCGACCTCGGTTTTGACTGCGCCGCGCGACTATGCCCGGCTCGTGACCGAAGTGCTTGGCAATTGCGCCGAAGAGGGCGCGATCTATGCCGAAGTTTTCGTCTCGCCCGAGTTCTGCGGTGGGGCGGATCTGACGGCATGGCGCGACTACCTCGCAGCCATGGAAGAGGCAGCCGCCGAGGCGGAGCGCAGCGGCATCACCAGTCGCGCCATCCTGACCTGCATCCGCCATTTCGGCCCCGAGCGCGCCAGGAAAACCGCGATCTGCGCGGCCGAGACTTCGGGTAGCTGGGTCACAGGATTTGGCATCGGCGGGGCCGAGAGCGCGGGTGAGCTAAGCGACTTCGCCTGGGCCTTCGATTGCGCGCGCGAGGCGGGGCTGGGCCTGACCGCACATGCTGGCGAATGGCGGGGACCCGGGTCCGTCCGCGACGCGCTTGCCCTTGGTGTCACCCGCATTGGCCATGGTATCCGCGCCATTGAGGATGCCGCGCTGCTTAGCGATATTGCCGCGCGCGGTGTGACGCTGGAGGTCTGCCCCGGCTCGAATATTGCGCTGGGGATAGTGCCCGGCTGGCCCGCCCATCCTATCGCGCGGCTGGCCGATGCTGGCGTGCGCGTCACCGTCTCGACCGACGATCCGCCCTTTTTCCATACCACATTGTCGCAGGAATATCAGCGGCTTGCCGATGCTTTCGGTTGGGCCGAGGCCGAGTTTGGCCAGATGAACCTTTGGGCCGTCGAGGCGGCCTTCTGTGACGAGACCACCCGAACCCGCCTGCGAAAGGACCTCACATGACCCAAGCGCATCTGACCATCGTCGATCACCCGCTGGTGCAGCACAAGCTGACGCTTATGCGGGACAAAGGCACCTCGACCGCCGGTTTCCGCCGTCTTCTGCGCGAAATCAGCCTGTTGCTCGCCTATGAGATCACGCGTGAGCTTGAGATGACCACGGTGCGCATCCAGACCCCGCTGTGCGAGATGGAGGCCCCGACGCTTGAGGGAAAAAAGCTGGCGCTGATTTCGATCCTGCGGGCCGGGAACGGGCTGCTTGACGGTATCCTTGAGCTGATCCCGGCCGCCCGCGTCGGTTTCATCGGGCTTTACCGCGATCCCGAGACGCTGCAACCGGTGCAATACTATTCGAAAATCCCGAATGAACTGGACGCACGTATGACCATCGTGGTCGATCCGATGCTGGCTACCGGCAACTCATCGGTTGCGGCTATTGATCTGCTTAAGGCGGCGGGTGCGCGCAACCTGCGCTTTCTGTGCCTGCTTGCCTCTCCCGAAGGGGTCGCACGGATGCGCGAGGCCCATCCCGACGTGCCGATTGTGACGGCAGCCCTTGATGAGCGGCTGGACGATCACGGTTATATCGTCCCGGGTCTGGGGGATGCCGGAGACCGGATGTTCGGCACGAAATAAATCCGGATTAACGGGTTCTTCAGGGGTTCTGGCCTATTCCCGGATCGGATGAACGATTCGGGGATGGGATGATGCGGGTGATCCTGTGGCTCTTGCTGGTGCTGTTGCCGGGGCTGGCGTGGGCACGGGCCCTTTATCCGGCGGAAGAGCCGCCGCCGGGCTTCCCGGCCCAGCAATATATCGACAGCCGGGGCTGCGTCTTTGTCCACGCCGAAACAGGCGGATGGCAGGCGCGTCTTGCGCGCGACGGCTCGCCGATCTGCGGCTATCCCCCGACGCTTTCTGCCCGGGGGCTGGACGGCGCGCCCAGGTTGCGGGCGCTTGATCCGAATGCCGGCCGCAGCCGCGCGGAGCTGGTGGCAGAGGCGCTGACCCGGCAGGTCATTCCCAATCTGCAACCCGGTGAGCTGGCCGGCGACCCAAGGCCGCTTGAGCCGTTGCCCGACCGTGGACCTGAGCCTGCCTCATCTGTCCCGGTCGATGCACTGCGTGCTGCGTTGGTGGCGGCTCCGGGTGTGCGTCAAAGCATGGCCGGCGCTCTGCGCCCGAACCTCAGACTGTGCGAGTTGCTGGGCTATGATGGCAAACCGGGCGAGGCGCAGCTTGACGACCCTACCCGTGGTTATTGCACCGGCCTGTCCGAAGTGGAGCTGTCGCGGCTCAGCTTGACCCGCCCAATTGGCAGCGGAGCGCAAATGGCTTCTGCCGCCAGCAGCCCCAAATCCGACGCCTCGCCTCCGCAGGTTGCGCGGGTCGGGCACGGCCCCAAGGTTTCCGGGGCGAGGCCAACCGCCAGAAGCCCGTTGCCTGCGGCCAAGACACCCGTGCGGCCGTCCGGGATTCAAGCGACCCCGCCGCCGATGTCGCCCAAGGTTGGTCTGATCCCCGCAGGTGCGCGTTATGTGCAGGTCGGTACCTTTGCCCGGCCCGAAAATGCCGAACGTGCGATCAGACGTGTTGCCGGAATGGGTTATCCGGTCCTGCGCGGCAGGGATCAAATGGGCAGGCGCGAGGTCGAATACCTGATCGCTGGTCCTTTTCCTGATCGCGAAGGTATCGTCCGTGCGCTTGACCGGATTCGCAAGGCAGGGTTCCGCGATGCCTTCCCGCGCTGATAGGGTGGTGGGTAGGCGAAATACCATCACGCAATCAAGGCGTGGCCTGGGCCACCATCAGGTTCGCAGTGTCACCAGCCTGTTTCCTGTTGCGCAGCGGCTACTGATCGCAGATTTCCTGCAGTGCGATCCATTCCCGGTCGCTCAGAACCGGGCGGGGCTCGGCGGTGCGGAAGGGGTCGGCCTCGATCAGGCCGAGAACTGCTTCGCCGGTTGGATCCAACGAGCGGGCATAGGGTTCGCTCGAAATTCCGGCACGGGTGAAATAGGCCAGCAGTGGCTCATCTTCGGGGCGCGGAACGGGGTCGGCCAACAGCTTTTCACCATAGCCCGCCAGGGATTTTGCCGACAGATTGCCAGCAGTCAGCAGATGAAAGGTTGCGCGGGGCCCGGCATAGCGCAGGGCCGCCAGCATCGGGTCGTTCTGCACCGCCATCGCCTGGGCCGCAAGAATATGACCGGCCGCGACCTCGGGGGTAACCTGATCTTCGATCAGATCTTCGCCGATGACGATGATCTCTCCGGGCAGACGGATCGCGCCCTTCAGGGTCGTCGGCAGTACGACGATCTGCGCATCCGGCCCGATCAGCCGCATGGCCAGTTTTTGGCGCACCATATCGCCCGCCGGGCGCGAACAGGCGCTGCCGGTGGTCTTGGCGATCTCGGCCAGCACCATACGTCCGATCTCGGCCCGCTGCGCAGGCGGGGCGATGTCCGCGGCGTGGCGCACCAGCGCCGGCGGCACCCAAAAGGCCGCGAGCAGCGCCATGATCGCAGCCGCCCCCAGCATCAGCCCGCCACGCAGACGGCCGGGGTGGGGCTTGTTTGCCTCGATCACATGATGGACCTTGGAGATAGCCGAGATCATCAGCTCGTCGTCGATCTCAAGCTCTTCATAGGGTTCGGCCCCGCCCGGCCCATAACACGCGGGCAGCTTGCCGGGGTTAAGCCGGGTGACGGCAGGCAGCGACCAATGCGCAAGCGGCATTTCAGAGCGCGGATCGGACAGGATCAGCGTGGCGTCGCCGAAAGACACGATCACATCCCGCGCCTGCGAGCGGGGCGTCTCACGCCAGAGTCCTGCGGCTTCCAGCCGCTGATATTGGTTCAGCGCCGTCATTTCCGCGCCATCGGCTCCTGCTGTCCTGTCCCGACCATAAGCCAAGCCGGGTGCCGGTCAACTCTGCCCGCCATCACGATATTTCGCGCTGCCGGGGCGCTGGAAGACGGCCGGCGCGGCAGGGATAACCGCAATATTGCGCCCCTGTTCGCACGACCCGGCATCCGCTCGCAAGAGCCCTTGCCGCGCGAAGCCCACCTCAGCGGCAAGGGATTGCTTGGCAAGGGAAAAATGGTCCCATATCGGCCCTGCTGCAGCAGGGTGCGGGCGAACAGGGGCGGCAATCCCGGATCAGACCGTTTCGGGCACCGTCATGCCACGTTCGCGTGCCAGTTCGCGGATGCGCTTTTGCAGCTTTTCAAAGGCTCGGACCTCGATCTGGCGGATACGCTCGCGCGAGACATCGTAGCGAGTGGACAGATCCTCAAGCGTCATCGGATCGTCGCGCAGGCGCCGCTCGATAAGAATGTCTTTTTCGCGGTCGTTCAGCACGTCCATAGCCGCGACAAGGATCTCGCGACGCGCCGAAAGCTCATCCGCCTCGGCGAAGGCTTCGGCCTGATCTGCATCCTCATCTTCAAGCCAGTCCTGCCACTGAGCAGTAGAATCGCCGTCACCCGACCCGACCGTAGCGTTCAGCGACGCATCGCTGCCCGACATGCGGCGGTTCATGTCGATGACGTCCTGCTCGGTCACGTTCAGATCATGCGCGATCTGGGCGACGTTTTCGGGGCGCAGATCGCCCTCTTCCAACGCGCCAAGCCGGGATTTGGCTTTGCGCAGGTTGAAAAACAGCTTCTTTTGCGCCGAGGTGGTGCCCATCTTGACCAGCGACCACGAGCGCAGGATGTATTCCTGAATCGAGGCGCGGATCCACCACATCGCATAGGTTGCCAGACGGAAACCCTTTTCAGGGTCGAACCGCTTGACCGCCTGCATCAGCCCGACGTTCGCCTCGGATATGACCTCGGCCTGCGGCAGGCCATACCCGCGATAGCCCATGGCGATCTTGGCGGCGAGGCGCAGGTGGCTGGTCACCAGCTTTTGCGCCGCCTCGGCGTCCTGATGATCGACCCATGCCTTGGCGAGCATGTATTCTTCGTCCGGATGCAGAAGCGGAAACTTGCGGATCTCCTGCAAGTAGCGGTTCAGGCCCTGTTCAGGGCTGGGTGCCGGAAGGTTCTGATAGTTCGCCATCTGAGAATTCCCTGTCCCGCCCACCGGCGGGTAATTGTGAACGCTATCAGCGCGGGCCGGGTTCCATTATCCGGACGCTTCGCGCAGTTTTGCCAGCAATCCGGCCATGTCGGGCGGCAGCGGGCTGGTAAAGGTCAGCGTCTCGCCGCTGACCGGATGTTCAAAGCCCAGCTCGGCGGCGTGCAGCGCCTGGCGGGAAAAGGCGGCGACCGCCGCTGCGGCATCTGTTCCCAGAGCCCGGGCCGAGGCCCGCCTGTTCCCACCATAGACCGGGTCGCCGACAAGGCCCAATCCCGCATGGGCCATATGCACGCGGATTTGATGGGTCCGGCCCGTTTCCAGCCAGCATTCGACCAGCATGGCTGTGGGGGGCGTGCCGAATGTTTCAAGCACCTTTGCGCGGGTCACAGCATGACGGCCGCTGTGAAAGCTGACGGCCTGACGCTGCCGGTCGGTCGGGTGGCGGCCGATCATGGTCGCAATCCGCAGCACGCCGCCCGCTTCAAAGCTGACGCCAGGCAGGCCACGGAGTCGCGGATCGGCCGGGTCGATCATGCCATGGGCGATGGCGATATAACGTCGCCGTGCGGTGTGATCGGCAAATTGCCGGGCAAGCCCCTGATGCGCGCGGTCGGTTTTTGCCACGACCAGAAGGCCCGAGGTCTCTTTGTCGATGCGGTGCACGATGCCTGGACGGGCGGTCCCTCCGATACCCGACAGGCTGCCTGCGCAATGGGCAAGCAGCGCATTGACCAGCGTGCCCGAAGGCGCACCGGGCGCGGGGTGGACCACCATGCCGGCGGGTTTGTCGACGACGATCAGGTCCTCATCCTCATGGGCGACGGACAGGGGGATCGCCTCGGGCTGGGCGTCCAGCGGCTCGGGCTCGTTGATGCGGATAAGATAATCCCCGGTTTCCGCCCGCGCCTTGCCATCCGCCACCGGGCCAGATGGTCCGGTGACTGCGCCATCGGCGATCAGCTTTGCCAGGCGCGAGCGCGACAGAGCCGCCTGCTCTGGTGCGGCCAGCGCAAGCGCCTTATCAAGGCGTTCGGACAGCCCTTCGGGAATGGTGATGAGGATTTCTGCCATGACACGGGATGATAGGCCGGATGCGGGGCCAGAGGAAGCGTTGCCGATGCTGCGCTGGCTGCGCCTTCTGGTGACTGCGCTGGCGGTGGTGATGGGGGTGGGCGTGCTGGTGATCGCCGCGCTGCTGTGGCTGCGTCTGTCGCAACCGCTGCTGCCTGAACTGCCCGAACAGATTACCCTGCCTGCAGGCGCGCAACCCGCCGCTGTCACCTTTGCCCGCGATTGGCTGGTGGTGGTGACCCAAGCGGGCGAGGTGCTGCTTTATGACAAGCAGGGCAGGCTGCGCGAACAGGTTCAGCCCTGATCGCTGCCCGTGTTCAGCGGGCCGGCCGGATTGACCGAGGTCACACCCTTGCCCTCCAGCGCGTCAAGGCGGGCACGCAGTTCGGCATTCTCGGTCCGGGCCTTGATCGCCATTTCGCGCACCGCTTCGAATTCTTCGCGGGTGACGAAATCGCGATCGGCCAGCCAGCGATCAATCCAGCCGTTAAAGGCAGTCTGGGCCTCGTCCTTGGCGCCCTGGGCCACGCCCATGGCGTTGGTCATCAATTTCGAGAGATCGTCGAGAAAGCGGTTGTTTGCAGTCATGGCGGGCCTTTCGGTTCAGCGAGACCTTCTATATGGCCCCGCTTGCCGGCCTGTTCAATTGCCCGCGCCCCTTCCTGCGCCGGCGAGTTCCAGATGGCCGGTTGACACCGCGGTCCCCCCGCGTAGCCTGCGCCCGCGCCAGATGAGGAGCCCATGATCCCCTTTCCCCGCATTTCGCCCGAGATCTTTACCGTCGACATTTTCGGGTGGGAGCTCTCGTTGCGCTGGTATGCGCTGGCCTATCTGGTCGGGCTGCTGATCGGCTGGCGCATTATCGTTGCACTGATGCGCCGCCCGCGTCTTTGGGGCGGTGGCGCGCCCATGCGCCCCGAACAGGTCGAAGAGTTGCTGACATGGGTGATCGTCGGCGTGGTCCTGGGCGGGCGGCTGGGCTTTGTGCTGTTCTACCAGCCGGCCTATTACCTGGCCAATCCTTCGCAGATTCCGGTGATCTGGCAGGGCGGTATGTCCTTTCACGGCGGTTTTCTGGGTGTGGTTATCGCGGCGTGGTGGTTCTGCCGCCGCCACGGCATAGCGCCGATGCGGCTTGCGGATGCGTTGTCGGTTGCGACGCCCATTGGGCTGGGCCTTGGGCGGGTGGCGAACTTCATCAACGCCGAGCTTTGGGGGCGTCCGACCGACGCGCCCTGGGGGGTGATTTTCCCCGGGGTCGAGGCGCAGACCTGCCCCGGCATCACCGGCCCCTGTGCCCGTCACCCCAGCCAGCTGTATGAGGCGGGTCTTGAGGGCGTGCTTTTGGCTATCGCGCTGTTTTTGCTTGTCCGTGCCGGTGGGCTGCGCCGGCCGGGGCAGGCGCTGGGACTGTTTCTGGCCGGCTATGGCCTGTCGCGTTTCGTGGTCGAGTTCTTTCGTCAGGCTGATGCCCATTTCATCACCCCGGACAATCCGTTGGGCCATGTGCTGGGCGGGCCGGTCTGGGGCGTGACCATGGGCCAGCTTCTGTCGTTGCCGATGGTGCTGATCGGCCTTGCTTTCCTGATCCGGGCGCGCATGAGACCGCCTGTGGCCCAGACCGTCGCATGACGGCGTTGGCCCGCCTGATCGCTGGGCGCATCCGGCTGTCGGGGCCAATGCGGCTGGACGAATATATGCAGCTTTGCCTGCTGCATCCTGAACATGGCTATTACGCCACCCGCGATCCCTTTGGCAGCGCGGGCGATTTCATCACCGCACCCGAGATCAGCCAGATGTTTGGCGAGATGATCGGCCTTGCGCTGGCGCAAACCTGGCTTGATCAGGGCAGTCCTGCGCCATTTACGCTGGCCGAGATCGGGCCGGGCCGGGGTACGCTGATGGCCGATATCCTGCGCGCCATCCGCATCGTACCCGGCATGGCCGAGGCGGCGCGGGTCACGCTGGTTGAGGCATCTCCCCATCTGCGGCGGGTCCAGCGCGAACGTCTGGGGGAGGCCACGCACCTTGATCAGGTCGCGCAACTGCCCGAGGGGCCGCTGTTTCTGATCGCCAACGAGTTTTTCGACGCCCTGCCGATCCGCCAGTTTCAGCGTCGCGCACAGGATTGGGCTGAACGCATGGTTGCCTTGACGCCCGAGGGCGATCTGCATTTCGCCCTTGCCCCGGCGGATGAGGCTATTGCTGCAACGCTGCCTCTGGTTCCCGAGGGCACGGTGATCGAGCGTTGCCCCGAGGCCGCGCCGATTGCTGCGCAGATCGCCGGACGTATCGCCGGGCATGGTGGCTGCGCGATTTTTATCGACTACGGCAACTGGCGGGGGCAGGGCGACACCCTGCAGGCTTTGCGCCGCCATCAGCCCGAGGACCCGCTGGCCAGTCCCGGCGATGCCGATCTGACCGCGCATGTCGATTTCGCACCCCTTGCTGCCGCTGCGCATGGTGCGGGGGCACGGGTCTCTCGCATGGGGGCACAGGGTGCGTGGCTGCGGCATCTGGGGATCGAGGCGCGCGCGCAGCGTCTGGCCCAGGCCGGGGACGCAGGCGCGATGGCCGCGCTTCATCGCTTGACCGCGCCCGGCGAAATGGGTCACCTGTTCAAGGTGCTGGCCATCTGGGCTCGCCATGCGCCCGTGCCTCCTGGATTCGAGCCCCTGGACAAAGATGCACACGACGCTTGAAATACTGACCCATCCGCTGCTGACTTCGGCGCGGCACGGCTTTTTTACCCGGCGCGGCGGCGCCTCTTCGGGGGTGTTTTCGGGGCTGAACTGTGGTTACGGCTCGGGCGATCAGGCCGAGATCGTGACCATCAACCGCGGCCGGGTTGCCGAGGCGATGGGTGTCCCTGCGGGCAGGCTGGCGACCGTGCATCAGGTCCATTCCCCCGATGTCGTGGTGCTGCGTGACGGCGACGATCCGGCAGAGATCGCCAAGATCCGAGCCGACGGTATCGTGACCAACCAGCCCGGCGTGGCGCTGGCGGTGCTGACCGCCGATTGCCAGCCGATCCTGCTGGCGGATCCCGAGGCCGGGGTGATCGGCGCGGTGCACGCCGGCTGGCGCGGGGCGCTGTCAGGGGTGATCGAATCGACAGTGGGGGCAATGAACGACCTTGGCGCGCGCCATATCCGCGCGGTGGTCGGTCCATCGATCAGTCAGCGCGCCTATGAGGTGGGTGAGGATTTCATGGATGAATTCCTTGCCGAAGATCCGGGATACCACCGCTTTTTCGCTGGGGGGGCAAACGGGCGGCCGATGTTTGATCTGCCGTCCTTTGGTCTGATGCGACTGCGCGAGGCCGGGGTTGAGGCTGAATGGACGGGCCATTGCACCTATTCCGATCCCGAGCGGTTCTATTCCTACCGCCGCAGCACCCATCGGAATGAGGCCGATTACGGCCGGCTGATCTCGGCCATCGCACTGTAACGCGGGTATTTTCTGGTCATATCGGTTGTCTCATCTGCTGCCATATGCCAGTATCCCGGACATTGATTTTGACAGGAGATGGTGTTTTGCGGGACTTCTTTATTGTGTGGATGGAACGGATCATCAGTGTGGTCATGGTTCTTGGGGCTGTCGCGGTCCTGCTCGGCGGGCTGGGCGTGATGACCGCGCCTCAGGGGGGCCTTCTTCCAGGCCTGATGGTCTGGATCGCCGGCACTATCTACCTGATTCTGATCGGTGGCATGGTCTACCTGGGCCTGGGCATCTACAACAATACCAAGCGCACGGCCGAGGCGATCGAACGCCTTTCGCAGCGGTCCTGAGCGTCGTTTGACAATCCTGTTACCCGGTTTATGGCCGGGTGACAGCACGCTCTTACCCCAGTGCTGCCGCTGCGCGTTCCTCGACCACGCTGAAGGGAACGCCGGGCTCATCCTTGGCACAGCGGATCACCAGTGAGGTCTTGACCGAAGCGACGTTTGGCGCGGCAGTCAGCTGCTCGGTCAAAAAGCGCTGGAAGCTGGTCAGATCGGGCGAGACGCATTTCAGGATAAAGTCGATCTCGCCGTTCAGCATGTGGCATTCGCGCACAAGCGGCCATTCGCAGGCCAGCGCCTCAAATGCGGACAGGTCGCGCTCGGACTGGCTGACCAGACGGACCATGGCAAAGACCTGCACCTCAAAGCCCAGTTCACGGGCATCAATATCGGCGTGATAACCGCGGATATAGCCCATCTCTTCCAGCGCGCGGACGCGGCGCAGGCAGGGCGGCGCGGAAATGCCCACGCGCCGGGCCAGCTCGACGTTGGTCATCCGGCCATCGGCTTGCAGTTCTGCCAGAATTTTGCGGTCGATTTCGTCAAGTCTGGCGGCGGTCATCTGGTCCCCTGATTTGCCTTGCGGGCAAAAAACATGCCGGAAACTATCTTGCAAGGCCGGGTTGCGCAACATTCTTTCCAACATTGTGGAAAAGGGCCTTATGGATTGCATGGAGGCTCGGCGGTGATTAGCTAATGCAGCGCCAAGCAAGAGGTCCGTTCCATGTCCCAAGTCCCTGCCGAGATTGCTGCCGACACCAGCCTGCCTGCCCATACCCGTGTGCTGATCGTGGGTTCGGGGCCGGCGGGTTATACCGCTGCCGTCTATGCCGCGCGGGCGATGCTGAAGCCGGTGCTGATTCAGGGGATGCAGCCGGGCGGTCAGCTGACCATTACGACCGAGGTCGAGAACTGGCCGGGCGAGACCGAGATTCAGGGCCCCGACCTGATGGTCAGGATGGAGGCCCATGCCCGGGCCATGGGCGCGCGCATTTTTGTCGATACCGTGACCCGGCTTGACCTTCAGCAGCGGCCTTTTGTCGCCGAGCTCGATTCGGGTGCGCGCATCACGGCGGATGCGGTGATCCTTGCCACCGGCGCGCAGGCGCGTTGGCTGGGGCTGCCGAGCGAAGAGAAATTCAAGGGCTTTGGCGTTTCGGCCTGCGCCACCTGCGACGGCTTCTTCTATCGGGGCCGCGAGGTCGTGGTGGTCGGCGGCGGCAATACTGCTGTCGAAGAGGCGCTGTTTTTGACCAATTTTGCCAGCAAGGTGACGCTGATCCATCGCCGGGACAGCCTGCGCGCCGAAAAAATCCTGCAAGAGCGGCTGTTCCGCAATCCCAAGGTCTCGGTTCTGTGGGATCATGAACTGGTCGAGGTCGCCGGAACCGACGGTCCTCTGGGCGTGACCGGCGTTCGCGTGCGCCACGTCCGGGAAGGGGCCGAACAGGTGGTACCGGCGGACGGGGTTTTCATCGCTATCGGCCATGCCCCGGCCTCAGAGCTGGTCAAGGACCAGTTGGAGCTGCACAACGGCGGCTATGTAAAGGTCGAACCGGGTTCGACCCGGACCTCGATCCCCGGCGTTTTTGCAGCAGGTGACCTGACCGACCATGTCTATCGTCAGGCCGTGACCAGTGCGGGCATGGGCTGCATGGCCGCACTTGATGCAGAGCGGTGGCTGGCCGAACATGACATGGCTGGCGAGCCCGTCCCCGAGGCGGCAGAGATCCCGGCCTGATCGTCCCCCATCCTTCGCTTCGGAGCCTGACCATGACCCTGCCGCATCATCAACCGATCCGCGAGCTTTTGGTCAGCGCCGAGGCAGGGCGCAAACTGCTGGATGAGACAGCACGCCTTGCGATCTGGGATCTGACCGTGGACCAGCTTGCCGATCTGCGACTGTTGGTAAACGGCGGCTATGCGCCGCTGCGGGGGTTTCTGCCCCAGGCGGACCATCAGGCGGTGCTGGAGCAGATGCGGCTGGCCTCGGGCGCGCTGTGGCCCGTGCCGGTGCCTCTGGATATCAGCGCGGAGTTCGCCGCTGAGATTGATGCGGGCGAAGATATTGCCTTGCGTGCGCCGGATGGCACGATCCTTGCCATCATGTCCATCACCGACAAGTGGGCCCCTGACTGGCGGGCCGAGGCTGAAGAGCTGTTTGGAGGCTGTGACCCCTCTCATCCCGGGGTGGTGCGGATGGCGGCGCTTGCCGGGCGGGTCTGTCTGGGCGGGCCGGTCAAGGGGTTGCCGGTGCCGGATGCTGTCGCGGGCGGGCCGAATGCGATGCGCTCTGACTGGCGCGAGCAGGGGCGGGCGCGGGTGCTTGCCTGTGACCCTGGCGATGAGGCATTGGCCCGGCCGGTTGCGCAGGCGCTGGACGCTACGCTGCTGACGCTGCCTGCCCCACGCCACCATGGTCCGCGCGAGGCGCTGCGCCTTGCAATTCTTGCGCGCAATTATGGGGCGACGGATCTGCTGCTGCCTGCGGATGAGGCCGCGCAAGATCTGCTGCGCGCCCATCAGGACGAGATTGGCGTGACGCTTGCACGGCGCGACTCCGCCGACGTGCTTTCCGGCTGAAAACTAGCAACGTTGACCGGACAGGTGCCTTCGCCTATCGCGGAAACCAGCGCAAAGCAGCAAAGGAAAGCGGATGACCGAACCGGTCCTGATCCTGACCATGAAATGGGGCACCGTTTACGGGGCCGAGGATGTGAACAGGCTTTACCGCCAGGTCGCCCGCCACCTGTCCCGGCCCCATCGCTTTATCTGCTTTACCGATGATGCCAGGGGTATCGACCCCGGCGTCGAGGCGTTGCCGCTGCCCGAACTTGGCCTGCCGCCCGGTCATGGCGATACGCGCTGGCGCAAGCTTGCGCTGTTCCGGCGCGATCTGGGCGGGTTCACCGGGAAGACGGCGCTGTTTCTGGATCTCGATCTGGTGGTCGTGGACGATCTGTCGCCGTTCTTTGACCTGCCGGGCAAGTTCCTGATCATCCGTGACGACGATCTGTTCCGCGCCAAGCCGCTGCGCAAGATCAACCCTGCGCGCGATCGGTTCCTGCATTCGGTCGGCAACTCGTCGGTCTTTCGTTACGAGGTCGGGGCGCATTCCTATATCCTTGACGCCTATCTGGCCGATCCGGGCGCCGCGACTGCGGGCTATGAGATCAGCCAGCAGTTCCAAAGCGCCCAGCTTGCCGCCCATGGCCATCTGCAATACTGGCCCAAAGGCTGGTGCGTCAGTTTTAAAAATGATTGCGTCCCGCGCGGTCTGCGCAGCTATCTTCGCGACCCGAGCCTGCCAGCCGGCGCCAGGATCGTTCTTTTTGCAGGTGCCCCAAAGATGGAAGATGTCTTCGCCGGGCGCGGACATAAATGGTATCGCCGTATCGGCAATATCGACTGGCTGCGGGCGGCCTGGCAGGGATGATCGGGGATGTGCTGCGGCGTCTGAAACAGGCGCGCCGGATTGCCCGCGCCGAGGCCGAGATATTGGCCCGGCAGCTATCGCCCGCGCCGCATGGCTTGCGCGCGCCGCTGATCGTCAGCCTGACCAGCTATCCCGCGCGCTTTGCCAGCCTGCATCTGGTGCTGCGCTCAGTTTTACAGCAGACGGTGCGGGCTGACCGGGTGATCCTGTGGCTGGATGAGGGGGATCAGGACAGGCTGCCCGCTGAGGTCCGCGCGCTGGGTGTCGAAACACGCATTTGCCCGAACTGGCGCAGCTATAAAAAGATCGTTCCGGTGCTGCTGGAAACGCCTGACGCTTATGTCGTGACGGCGGATGACGATGTGTATTACGGTCCTGACTGGCTTGAGGCGCTGGTGCGCCGTGCTGAAAGCCGCGTGGTTTGCCACCGCGCCCACCGGGTTGTGCTGGCCGCAGGCGATCCGCTGCCTTACGGCGACTGGCAACGCAATATCTCGGTGCCCGAGACCGGGCCGCTTGTCTTTCCGACCGGGGTGGGGGGCGTCCTTTATGCGCCGGGCGTGTTTCACCCGGATGTCACCGACGCGGCGTTGTTTCAGGAACTGGCCCCCTCGGCCGATGATGTCTGGCTGTACTGGATGCATCGGCTGGCAGGCAGCAGACCGGAAAAGATCGGCGGGCGTTTTCGCATCACGGAATGGCCCGGCACGCAGCAGCAGAACCTGCGGCAGGGCAATCTGACGGGGGACGGCAATGATCGTGCCGTCCGCGCCCTTGTCGAGCATTACGGCTTTCCTGGCTGAATGTTCCTGCCCGGATCGGGCCATGCGGCTTGAATGGCGCGGGTCTGGCTGGCTGTGGGCTGGCTTTCGCCCGGCGCCGCCGCCCGAAGCAATGCGACGGCGCCGGTTCTGATGGCCCGGGGTCAGTGCACGCTGACCGGGGTCAGTTCATTCTGGCGGGCCAGAAGAAAGGCGAGGCTGCGATCCTTGACCAGTGCCAGCCGTTCTCCGTCCGCGCCATGTACGGCGTAAAGCGCATCCGCGCCGGGCACCTGACGGCGAACCTCATCCGGCAGCGTGTCCATGGCGACACGGCGGATATAGACGATGTTGCCCGCGTTCTCTGAGCCGAAATCAAATTTCTCGTTCATTTGCGATCCCCTTTCATTTGCGGCTGATCGGTATCGTCTGCACGATGCTGTCCGGGACAGAGCGGCGCAGGTCGATGTTCAGAAGCCCGTTTTCCAACCCCGCCGAGACCACCTCGACCCCATCGGCCAGCACAAAGCTGCGCTGGAAGGCGCGGGCGGCAATGCCCCGGTGCAGGAACACGCGGCCCTCTTCGGTCTCTGCCTGACGGCCGCGAATCACCAGCTGGCGGTCCTCCAGCGTGATCGACAGATCGTCATCGGAAAAGCCCGCCACGGCCAGCGTGATACGGAAGCCGTTCGGCCCCTGATGTTCAATATTGTAGGGCGGATAGCCCTCGGCGCCCTTGGCTGCCCTTTCCGCCAGACGCTCCAGCTGGTCAAACCCCAGCAGGAACGGATGAGCGGCCAGACTGATCTTGGTCATCCCCAAGCCCTTTGCATCAAAGCGACTGTCGGCCGGACCCCGGAAGTGGCGATCCGACAAGATCAATATGTGAACGCGCGCGACGCTGCGCAAGATGCAGGTGGCGTGTTGGCGCTGGAACGGCAAGGCCCATTAACACTGCGTTCGCACTGGGTTATAACCGCATCAGTCCAGCCCGAGGCACGACATGAACGCCCAATACGAGATGTCCCCCGAAGAGATCACCCGCGCCAGGCTGGAAGTGCTGCGGCGCGAACATCGGGATCTGGACGAGGCGATCGCGGCGCTGGCCAGCCAGAGCCTGACCCATTCGCTGACCCTGCAGCGGCTGAAAAAGCAAAAGCTCGCGCTCAAGGACCGCATTGCCCGGCTTGAGGACGAACTGACCCCTGACATTATCGCCTGATTGCATGATGCAGCCCGTCGCGTTAGGGCGGGGCGCAAAAGGGGATCGAGCCATGGATAAAGCCGCCGCAAAACCGGTCGGGATCATCATGGGCAGCCAGTCCGACTGGCCGACCATGCGCGAGGCCGCCACGATTCTGGACGAACTGGGCATCAGTTACGAGACGCGCATCGTCAGCGCCCATCGCACGCCGGACCGGCTGTGGGACTATGGTAAGACCGCCGTTGCGCGCGGGCTTAAGGTCATCATCGCCGGGGCGGGCGGTGCTGCGCATTTGCCGGGCATGATGGCCAGCAAGACGCGGGTGCCGGTGATCGGCGTGCCGGTCCAGACCCGGGCGCTGTCGGGTGTCGATTCGCTTTATTCGATCCTGCAGATGCCCAAGGGCTATCCGGTCGCCACTATGGCTATCGGCGCGGCGGGCGCAGCTAATGCCGGGCTGATGGCGGCGGGGATTCTGGCGATCTCTGACCCCGATCTGGCGGCGCGGCTCGACGCATGGCGGCAGGCCCTGTCCGATTCCATCCCCGAGGAGCCCAAGGATGAGTGAACTGAAACCCGGCGCCACCATCGGTATTCTTGGCGGCGGGCAGTTGGGCCGCATGCTGTCGGTCGCGGCAAGTCGTCTTGGTTACCGCTGCCATGTCTATGAGCCGGGCGCCGCTCCGGCCGGGGATGTCGCCCATCAGCTGACGACCGCCCCTTACGAGGATCACGAGGCCCTGCGCGCCTTTGCCGAATCGGTCGACGTGATCACCTATGAGTTTGAGAATGTGCCGACAGCGGCGCTGGATCTGCTTGAGGCCTTGCGCCCGATCCGGCCCAATCGCCGCGCGCTTGCCATCTCGCAGGACCGGCTTGGCGAAAAAGACTTTCTGACCGGCATCGGCCTGCGCACCGCGCCCTATCGCAATGTCGAGACCGAGGCCGATCTGCCCGAGGCGCTTGCCGCCCTTGGCGCGCCCTCGATCCTCAAGACCCGGCGGCTGGGTTATGACGGCAAGGGGCAGATCCGCTTTTCGGATGCCGGACAGCGGGACTGGACCGGCGCGCCCTCGGTGCTTGAAGGTTTTGTCGATTTTTCGGCCGAGATCAGCGTTATCGTGGCGCGGGGCGCGGATGGCCAGGTGTCGGCCTATGATCCGGGGCTGAACGTGCATCGTGAAGGCATCCTGCGCACGACCACCGTGCCTTGCGGTTTACCAGCCGGTCTTTTGACCGACGCGGTGCTGATCGCCGGTCGTATCGTCAATGCGCTGGACTATATCGGCGTCATGGGGGTCGAGCTGTTCGTCACCAGGACCGGACTGATCGTGAATGAGATTGCGCCGCGCGTCCATAACTCGGGCCACTGGACCCAGGCTGGTTGCGCCGTCGATCAGTTCGAACAGCACATCCGCGCTGTTGCTGGCCTGCCTTTGGGCGATGGTCAGCGTTATGCGGATGTCGAGATGGAGAACCTGATCGGCGACGATGTCCTGCGTATCCCCGAACTGTTGAAACAGCCGCGCACGCAGGTCCATCTTTACGGCAAGGGCGAGGCTCGCCCCGGCCGCAAGATGGGTCATGTCAACCGGCTGATTTAAGGGCTTCGGCCAGGCGGTCGAATTCCTGCCGGTTACCGGGTACGCCCAAACGCAGCCAGTGCGGATGCCAGGGAAAGATGCGGCTCCAGATCCCGGCGCGGGCCAGAAGGTCGCGTGCCGTTTCTGCATCGGGCGTTTCATATAGCCGGAAAAGATGCGTGCCGCCGGCCAGAGACCAGTGCGGCGTGACGATCCGGTCAAGATACAGCGCGGCCTCGGCCAGCCAGACTACCGTATCATCGGCCCATGCCACATCTGCGAGTGCCTGGGTGCCGATCTCGATCGCCGGACCGCTGACTGACCATGGACCGGCCCGCTCGGCCAGCCTGGCAAGCAGATCGGGCGTGGCCAGCGCAAAGCCAAGGCGCAGACCGGCCAGCCCCCAGAACTTGCCAAAACTGCGCAGCACGGTGACGTTTTCGGGCCGCTGTCCCGCCACCGACAGATCAGGGCGCGGATCGGCAAAGCTTTCATCGACGACCAGATGACCAACCGTTGCGGCGATGTCGGCGATCCGGGCGGGGGTGAACTCGCGGCCATCGGGGTTGTTTGGGTTCACGATCACCGCCAGATCGGCCCCGGTCAGGGCGGCGGGGTCATTGGGCTGGGTGACCTCCCAGCCTGCGGCGCGCAGGCTTGCGGCATGTTCGTTATAGGTCGGGGACAGCACTGCGGCCCGCCGCCCAGTCAGCACATGCGGCAATAGCTGGATCGCGGCCGAGGCCCCGGCCAGTGGCAGGACCTGATCCGGGTCGCAGCCGAATCGCTGCGCTGCGACCCGGGTCAGCCGGGCGTTATCGGCGCGTGTCGGCAGTGCTGTCAGGGCATGCGGGGACAGCGGCGCGGGCTGCCATGGGCGGCGGTTGATTCCTGTGGACAGGTCGATCAGATCCGCCCGTCCGGAATGGTATGCCGCCTTGTCGATATCGCCGCCGTGATCGCGCATTGGGCAAATCCTCCTGTCAGCGTCCTTGAAGCCGGGCAAAGGCGGCTGGTCAAGCGCGGGCAGGGCAACTGTCGTCAACCAGTAACGGAATTTTCGCTTTACAGCCTCATGGAACCATCACACGATATGTTGTAGGCACACTGCGGCGATTATGCCGGGTGTAGTCTGGGCCACCAAGGGTTGGGGTTTGACCTTGCCCCGATCTCAGACAGGCAGGGGGACAGGATATGGCACAGCTGGACTTCATCCATAGCGATGACATCCATCCCATCGACATCGTGGAAACCGTTGCGGCGCATCATGAGTGGGATTTTGACCGTCTGGCCGAGGATCAGATCGCCATGGCGGTCGAGGGGCAATGGCGTACCTACTCGATCACACTGGCATGGTCGCCGCGCGAAGAGGTGCTGCGGCTGATCTGCACCTTTGACATGGACCCTCCGGCGGGCAAGCTGCCGGCCCTTTACGAGGTGCTGAACCTCGCCAATGATCAGGTCTGGGATGGCGGCTTTACCTTTTGGGCGCAGCAAAAACTGATGGTCTGGCGTTATGGTCTGGTCCTGTCAGGAGAGGCGATTGCCGCCCCCTCGCAGATCGATCAGATGATCGGCAATGCCATTCTGGCCTGCGAGCGATTCTATCCCTGCTTCCAGCTTGCCTGCTGGGGCGACGCCTCGCCCGAAGCTGCAATGGGCATCGCCATTTCCGAGGCTTACGGCCACGCCTGATCCCCATGGGATCTGATCGGTCGGGCTGCCTGCCTCTGGCCCGACCTTCCTTGCCCGGCAAAGATCGCGGCCTTTCGCTTCCGCCTTTCCGTGGGTAAATCTGTGTGCAAGGGTGCGAGGGCATCGGCGTCGGAGATCCCGGCGCGCTGATGCAAGGACATGTAAGAGGGCAGGCATAGGCAATGACGGAACTATCGGCGTTGAACGGGCGCGGTCTGGTGCTGGTCGGCTGCGGCCGGATGGGCAGCGCGCTGCTGCAAGGCTGGCTGAAACAGGGGCTTGCAGCCTCGGCGGTGCATGTGATTGACCCCAACCCCCGGCCCGAACTGTCGGCGTTGGGCATTTCCGTCAACGGCGCGCTGCCGGCTGATCCTGCTGTTCTGGTGATCGCCGTCAAGCCGCAGATGATGGCCGACGTCCTGCCCCGGCTGGCAGTCGGGGAATCGACGCTGGTGGTCTCGGTCGCGGCGGGGGTGACACTTGCGGCTTATGAGCGCGCCTTTCCTGCTGCGCCGATCGTGCGCGCCATGCCGAACACTCCGGCCGCCATCGGTCAGGGCGTCAGCGCCATCATCGGCAATGCCAAGGCCGGTGCGGCCGAGCTTGAGCTGGCAGAGGCACTGATGAGTGCCGTTGGCCGCGTCGTGCGCCTGGAATCCGAGGGGCAGATGGATGCGGTCACTGCGCTGTCGGGTTCTGGTCCTGCCTATGTCTTTCATATGATCGAGGCGATGGCCGCGGCGGGCGAGGCAGAGGGGCTGCCCCCGGCGCTGGCGCTGGAGCTGGCGCGGGCAACCGTGGCCGGCGCAGGCGCACTGGCCGTTCATGAGGACGAGGACCCGGCGCGGCTGCGCGAGGCCGTGACCTCGCCCGGCGGGACCACGGCGGCGGGGCTGAAAGAGCTTATGGACCCTGAAACCGGTCTGCCACCCCTGATGCGCCGCACCATCGCGGCGGCTGCCGAACGCGGGCGGGAGCTGGGCAAATGACCGGAACCGCACAGATCGGCTGGGATGATTTCGCTGCCGTTGATATCCGCGTCGGTCGCATCACCCGCGCCGAGCCGTTCCCCGAGGCGCGGCGTCCGGCGATCAAGCTATGGGTCGATTTCGGCCCCGAGATCGGAACCCGCAAAAGCTCGGCCCAGATTACCCGGCATTACACGCCCGAGGCGCTGATCGGGCGGCAGGTTCTGGCGGTCGTGAACTTCCCGCCGCGCCAGATCGGCCCCTTTATGTCCGAAGTTCTGGTTCTGGGGCTGCCCGATGATGCGGGCGAAGTCGTGCTGATCGGCCCGGATCAGGAAGTGCCGGTCGGGGGGAGGATGTATTGATGAGGCTTCTGGTGACGCGTCGCATGACGCAGGCGGCGGAACGCGCGCTTTCGGCCCGGTTCGAGACCAAGATCCTTGACCGCAAGGACGGGCTGAGCGTTCAGGAGGCTGCGCAGGCCCTTGCCGATTATGACGCGATCATGCCGACGCTGGGCGACCGCTTTACGGCCGAGGCTTTTCAGGGTCAGCCGCGCTGTCGGCTGCTGGCGAATTTCGGCGCGGGCTACAATCATATTGATGTTAAGGCAGCGGCCGACGCGGGTGTGGCGGTCACGAACACCCCCGATGCCGTAACCGAGGCGACCGCAGATATCGCCCTGACCCTGATCCTGATGACTGCGCGCCGCGCGGGCGAAGGTGAGCGGCTATTGCGCCGTGGTGAATGGGGCGGGTGGGAACCGACACAGCTGCTTGGCCGTCATGTCACCGGCTGTACCGTTGGCATCATCGGCATGGGCCGTATCGGCAAGGCCATCGCCCGGCGCTGCCATTTCGGTTTTGGCATGGAGGTGCTGTTCTACAACCGCTCGGTGGTCTCATCTCTGGACTTTCCGGCCCGGCAGGTCGACTCTCTGGATGAATTGCTGACTCAGGCAGATTTCGCCGTCGTTGCCGTGCCCGGCGGGGCAGAGACCCGCCACCTGATCGCCACGCCCGAGCTTGAGCGGCTTGGCCCGCGTTCATTCCTGATCAACATCGCCCGTGGTGACGTTGTCGAAGAGGCGGCGCTTATCGACGCGCTTAGCCGGGGCCGCATCGCCGGTGCGGGGCTGGACGTCTATGAGTTCGAGCCGAAGGTCGCCCCCGAACTGATCGGGATGGAGAACGTGACATTGCTGCCCCATCTTGGCACCGCTGCCGAAGAGGTGCGCACAGCAATGGCGATGCGCGCCATGAACAACCTTGTCGCCTTTGATGAGGGTAATGCGCTGCCCGACCGGGTGAACTGATGACGCCATCGGACCGGGCCATGGCACTGATCCGCGAGGGGATCGCCGCAGCAGAGCCGGGTGCGGCTGTGGCCCGCGCCATGGCCGAGGTTCTGGCCGATCCGCCGGGGCAGGGTGGGCGCTGGCAGGTGATCGCGGTTGGCAAGGCTGCCCGTGCCATGGCAGCGGCCGCTTTGCAGGCGCTGCCGGATGCCACGGCTCTGGTCGTGACCAATGCAGGCAATGACGCGCCGCTGGACGGGGCGGTGGTGCTGCGGGCCGGTCACCCCCAGCCTGATGCCGGGGGGGCGGCCGCGGCGGATGAGGTGATCCGCAGGCTGTCTGATGCCGGGCCACAGGACCGGGTGCTGGCGCTGATCTCGGGCGGTGGCTCGGCGATGTTGCCCGCGCCGGCCGAAGGGATGAGCCTTGCTGATAAACAGGCGGTGAACCGGCTGCTGCTTGCCTCGGGCGCGGATATCTCACAGGTCAACCTGATTCGGCAGGGGCTTTCGCGGCTTAAGGGCGGTGGCTGGCTGCGGCTGTCGCGTGCGCCGGTGACTGCGCTGATCCTTTCGGACGTGCCGGGGGATGATCTGCGGGTCATTGCCTCGGGGCCGACGGTCGCCCCGGTCGGCAGCCGTGGACAGGCGGTCACGCTGGCGCAGGACCTGGGCATTTGGGATCAGATGCCCAAAGCGGCGCAAGATGCGCTGCGGCGACCCGAGGACAGGTGCGCCCTGCCGCAGGCGCGTAACATCCTTGTCGGCTCAAACGCGCTGTCGGTCGCGGCTATGGTCGGGGCGGGGGCCGATCCCGCGCCCATCCCGCTGAAAGGCGATGTGCAGGACTGCGCCGAGGCGATCTGGGCGCTGGCGGTGGATCTGTGCCCCGGTCAGGCGCTGGCCTTTGGCGGCGAGACGACGGTGCGGCTGATCGGCGACGGCATGGGCGGGCGCAATCAGGAACTGGCCCTGCGCCTTGCTCTTCTGGCCGAGGCGCGGCCTGTGCCTTTTGACTGGGCCTTTGCCTCGGTCGGCAGCGACGGGCGCGACGGCCCGGGCGAGGCGGCCGGAGGTCTGGTCGTCCCCGGCACGCCGCGGGCGATCCGGGCGGGCGGCATCGATCCGGTTGCGGCCTTGGCGCGCAACGATTCGACCCCGGCCTTGGCGGCAGGCGATGCGTTGGTGACAACCGGCGCGACGGGCACCAATGTCGCGGATCTGGCGGTGCTGGTGCGCGCAGCGGGGGCTTGACCCGGCGCGCGGGCCCTGCTCAGGCTGACGCCACAGGCCAAGGCGGAACCGCATGCTTTACAGCTATATCAGTCACGGGACCGGCCTTTTGCCGCTGCCCGAGGGGCGCCCGCTCGCGGACGCGATCTGGATTGATCTTTACCGCCCGCTGGATGCACAGGTCCGGGCGGTTTCTGACCTGGGGTACGAGATCCCGACACTTGCCGATATGGAAGAGATCGAGATCTCGAACCGGCTGTATATCGAGGGCGGGCGGCTTTACATGACCGGGGTACTGCCGGGGCAGTTGCCTGATGCAACCCCCGTCGCGATGCCGGTCACCTTTATCGTGGACGATCAGCGTCTTGTCACCGTGCGTCACCACGCGCCGCGCCCCTTTGAGACCTTTCCGGCCCGGGCCGAGCGTTCCAGCAGCGGCTGTGCCAGCGCCGAGCGCGTCCTGTTGGGCCTGATAGAAGAGATCGTCGGCAGGCTGGCCGATATCTCGGAAGGGGTGACGAAAGTGCTCGACAAAACGACATCGCAGGTGCTGACGATGAACTCTGCCAAGGCGGCCGGGCGGTTGCAGGCCGCGCTGGTCACGCTTGGCCAACAGGCTGAACTGATGAGCCGGGTGCGCATGGGTCTTTTGTCGATGGACCGCATTCTGGTCTATCACGCCAGCAACACCGCCCATCGGCCCGACAGCACCCGCATGCGCCCCCTGCATAGTGCCATTCAGCGCGACATTCAGGCGCTTGAGGTTCATGCCGATTTCCTGGGTTCGCGCATCGGCATGGTGATGGACGCGGCCATGGGCATGATCGGGCTGATGCAAAACGACCGGGTACGCATCCTGTCGGTGGTGACGGCGCTGTTTCTGCCTCCGACGCTGATCGCCAGTGTGTATGGGATGAACTTTACCCATATGTCACAGCTTGAACTGGAATGGGGCTTTCCGATGGCGCTGGGGATGATGGTTGCCTCGGCTGTCATTACCTTTCTGGTGCTGAAATGGCGCAACTGGCTTTGAGGCAGATTGGCGATGCCCGGCAGGGTTGCCTTGCCTGCCTTCGCACCTGCGCCTAAGACCGGGGCATAGGCCAAATGAAGGGGAACCGCGGATGAGATCGACGCTCAGCTACATGACCTGGCCCTTCATCCTGACAGGGGTCGGACTAGCCCTCGCCGCATTTCTGGGATGGGAGTATCACGGCACAGGCGCAGGCGCGCTGGCCTTTCTGCTGATCGCAGGGATCCTGGCGGTGCTGGAAATCTCGCTGTCTTTCGACAATGCCATCGTCAACGCCAACAAGCTGCGCGAGATGACGCCGAAGTGGCAGCACCGGTTTCTGACCTGGGGCATTGTCATCGCGGTGTTTGGTATGCGGGTGATCTTTCCGCTGTTGGTGGTGGTCATCGCCGCCCGCCTTGCCCCGTGGGAGGCGCTGCGCCTTGCCGCCACCCAGCCGCAGGAATATTCGCGCATCATCCATGAGGCGCATTTGCCCATCGCAGCCTTTGGCGGGGCTTTCCTGATGTTGGTGGCGCTGAACTATTTCTTTGATCAGGCCAAGGATGTGGACTGGATCAAAGGGGTCGAGGCCGCCTTGCGCAAACTGGGCGAGATCCGCGGCATGGAGGTCGGTTTCGTGCTGATCTGCATGTTGGTGATCGTCAGCCAGATGCCGGCGGAAAGTGAGCATACCTTTATCATCGCCGCGATCTGGGGGATAATTACCTATCTGCTGGTCGATATGCTGGGCCATGTGCTTGACAGTTGGGGGGCATCGCGCAGCCATGCCGATATGGCGCGTGGTGGCTTTGGCGCGTTCCTTTACCTTGAGGTGCTGGACGCCTCGTTCAGCTTTGACGGTGTGATCGGGGCCTTTGCGCTGACCCAGAACCTGTTTCTTATCGCTATCGGACTGGGCATCGGGGCCTTTTACGTCCGGGCCATGACGGTCATGATGGTCGAGCGCGGTACGCTATCCGCCTTTCGTTACCTTGAACACGGGGCGTTCTGGTCGATCCTTGTCCTGTCGGTGCTGATGTTCGTTCAGACGTTGCGCCCCATCCCCGAGGTGGTCACCGGGCTTTTGGGTGCAGGCTTCATCGGCATGGCTTTTCTAAGCTCGGTTGCCTGGCGCCGCCGTCACCCGCAAGACTGACCGGGCGGCGGCAAATGGGGTGGGCCTTTGTGGCCCGGCCCCCTTTCGCGCATGACTCAGACGCTGCTCCCAAGGGGGCGGGTCGCCAGAAAGAGCCAATCGCGGACCCCGCCTTCGACCAGGGGCGAGATCTTGTCCCAGACCTCGGCATGATAGGCGTCAAGCCAGGCCACCTCGGCAGGTGACAGCAGCCCCGGTTCAATCAGGCGGCGGTCGATCGGGGCAAAGGTCAGCGTTTCGAACCCCAGCATTCCGCGCCCATCGGGGCTTTGGCGGTTCTCGATCACGATCAGGTTTTCGATGCGGATGCCAAAGGCCCCTTCGCGGTAATAGCCCGGCTCGTTCGACAGGATCATGCCGGGTTGCAGCGGAATGTCCGAGATGCGCGAGATCCGCACCGGCCCCTCATGCACCGACAGGCCCGCGCCGACGCCATGGCCGGTTCCGTGGTCGTAATCCATGCCCTCGGACCATAGGGGCGCGCGGGCGAGCGCGTCGATGTGGCATCCGGCGACGCCTTTCGGGAACTGGACTTGCGAAACGGCGATCATGCCTTGCAGCACCCGTGTATAGGGGCGCCGCACTGCCGGATCGACCGGGCCCATCGGCAGGGTGCGGGTGATGTCGGTGGTGCCGTTTTCATATTGTCCGCCGGAATCGACCAGCAGTACATGGCCAGGCTCGATCCGCAGGTTGCTGTCCTGACTGACGTGGTAGTGCGGGATCGCAGCATGGGGGCCGGTCGCCGAGATGGTGTCAAAGCTGATGTCGAGGATGCCGCGCGCGGTGCGCAGTGCCTCAAGCTTTTGCGCGACGTCGATTTCGGTCAGCGGCTCGGCCCCAAGCAGCGGAGCACGGCTGTCAAGCCAGCATAGCAGTTCGGTTATTGCTGCACCGTCCTGCAGATGGGCGGCGCGCATGCCGGCAACTTCGGCCGGGTTTTTGCAGGCCTTTGGCAGGATCACCGGATCGGGTGCCTCGACGATCGGGGTCTTCATGCTTTCGATCAGCGCAAACACCCGGTCGGGCGCGCTGGCGGGATCGACCCGCACCGGCCCGGCAAGGTTGGTCAGCGCCGGCGTCAGCGCGACCAGAGGCAGGACCGAGACCTCATTGCCAAGGGCGGCCCGCACCTCGGGGCCGAATTTGGCGGGGTCGGTAAAGACGGCAACATGGCCGTTTTCCTCGATGATGGCAAAGCACTGTACCACCGGGTTCTTGGGCACGTCCGCGCCGCGGATATTAAGCAACCACGAGACCGAGTCGGGCAGGGTCAGCACTGCCGCCTGCTGCCCGGCCTTGCGCAGGGCGTCGGCGATGCGGGCGCGCTTTTCCGCCGCGGTTTCGCCTGCGACCGCGTCGGGCCATAGGCGCACCACCCCGACCGGAGGTTCGGGCTGGTCAGTCCAGATCGCATCGACCGGGTTCGTTTCCAGCGCGATCAGGGCAATGCCGGTCCCGACAAGACCCTTTTCCATCTCGCGGATCTCGCGCCGGGTGTGCAGCCAGGGGTCATAGCCGATGCGGCCGCCTTCGGGCAGGGCCTGATGCAGCCAATCCGAGGGGCGGGTTTCCGGCCAGGGGACCGGGGTGAAATGTGCAGGATCCACCTCGGCCTTGACCTGCACCCGATAGCGGCCGTCGATGAACACGCCCGCCCGGTCGGGGGTGACGATGCAAAAGCCGGCACTACCGGTAAAGCCGGTCAGCCAGGCCAGCCGCGCATCGCGGGCTGCGACATATTCCCCCTGATGCGCATCCGCACGCGGCACCAGAAAGCCGTCGAGGTCACGCGCCGCAAGTTCGCGGCGCAAGGCTGCCAGCCGGGGCGGATGCGCGGCGGGGTTGGAATAGCTGTCATAGGTCTGGAACATGCTCGCCTCTGGCTTTCTTGTGCTTGGGATATCAGGCGCGGGTCAGCGCCTCTTTCGCGCCGGGCAGGGTGCGGGCCAACCCGTCGGCCACCGCCTCGGCACTGCGGCGATGGTGAAAATCGGTGGCGACCCGCGCGCGCGAAGCCTGTGTCAACCGCAAGGCCCTGGCAGGATCCGCGCAGAGCCGCGCGATCTCGTCAGCCATGGCCTCGGGGTGCTCGGGTGGGACAAGGATAGCGTCGCGGCCCGATGTGATCAGCTCATGATTGCCGCCGACATCGGTGACGACGACCGGCATTTCCATTGCCATCGCCTCCATGATCGCTACGGAAATCCCTTCGTTCAGGCTGGCCAGCGCAAAGATATGGGCGTTCTCAAGCCCTTCGCGCACGCGATCCTCACTGACCGCGCCCAGCAGGGTGACTGCATCGCCCAACCCCTTGGCGGCGATCAGCGCATCAAGCTGGCGGTGATAGCCCGAACCACCCTGTTCGTCCTCGCCCGCGATTTCAAGCCGGGCGTCGATACCGCGGGCGCGTAGCAGGGCGACCGTCTCGATCAGGTGGTCATGCCCCTTGATTGCGTTAAGTCGTCCGCAGCTGAAGATGCGCACTGGCCCACCCGGAGCAGGGGGCTGCCATGGTCTGCGGCGCTTGATCTGGTCCAGATTGACCCCCATCGGCGCAATCAGGATGGTCGAGGGACGGTCCGCCCCGATATCGTGTTCGGCCACGCGGGCGAGCAGTTGTGAAATGATGGTGACGAACCGTGCATGCCGCCATTTCTGGCGCTGGTTCGGGCCGTAGCCCTCTAGCGTCGGGCCGTGCAGGGTCAGGCTGTAACCCGGCCCCCCCAGCCGTTCGGCGAACATGGCGATATTGGCGCTGTCGGCGCAGCTATGGACATGGATATGGCTCCAGCCCTGTTCGCGGGCAATGCGCTTGAGCCGCGCCCCCATGCCAAGCAGTGCGAGCATCCGCAGCCGCGCCTTCAGGCCGTGCGCCTCGGCCGTAAAGGCCGCGCCAAGGCCACGTGCCCAGCCCGAGGGGCCCGAGCGCAGGAATTCCGCGATCATGCCAAGACCTTCGGCCCCAAGCGGCATCAGATAGCGGGTACGCGCCTGCGCTTCGGCCGCCCAGCTGTGCGAGGCGACGGCGCGCGGCGGCGGTCGGGTCGAGACAAGGTCGGCCTCGACCCCCAGCTCTGCCAGCGCCTGCCGTTCGCGCCACAGAAAGATATGGGTCTGGCCCGGGAACTCGGGTATGAAAAATCCGATCTTCAACACGTCGAAGCCTCTTGGCCTGCGAGGCGAAAGCGGCCCCGGCCTGACCGAACTGGTCGCATGGGAGACCGGGGCAGATCAAGCAGCCGGAAAGGACAGGATTACCCCACCCGGCGCAGGTTCATCGCGCGCGCGCGCTTTCTGGGATCGGATTCGAACAGGGCGGCAAGCTGTTCGGTCATTGCCCCGGCCAGTTGTTCGGCATCGGTGATCGTGACCGCGCGTTCGTAATAACGGGTCACGTCGTGGCCGATACCGATGGCCAAAAGCTCAACCAGCTTCTTGCGTTCGATCATCGAGATCACGTCGCGCAGGTGCTTTTCAAGAAAGTTCGCCGGGTTGACCGACAGGGTCGAGTCATCGACCGGCGCACCATCCGAAATCACCATCAGGATCTTGCGTGCCTCGGACCGGCGGGACAGGCGACGATGCGCCCACTCCAGCGCCTCGCCGTCGATGTTTTCCTTCAGCAGTCCCTCTTTCATCATCAGACCAAGGTTCGGACGCACGCGCCGCCATGGCGCATCGGCGCCCTTGTAGATGATGTGGCGCAGGTCGTTCAGCCGTCCGGGTTGGGCGGGGCGACCGGCTGCCAGCCATTTTTCACGGCTTTGCCCACCTTTCCATGCACGGGTGGTAAAGCCAAGGATCTCGACCTTGACCTGAGTGCGCTCAAGCGTGCGGGCAAGGACGTCGGCGCAGATCGCGGCAATGCTGATCGGCCGGCCCCGCATCGAGCCCGAGTTGTCCAAAAGCAGCGTCACAACGGTGTCGCGGAATTCGGTGTCCTTTTCGATCTTAAAGGACAGGGGCGTCGTCGGGTTCGCCACCACCCGGGCAAGGCGTCCGGCGTCAAGCACGCCCTCTTCCTTATCAAACTCCCAGCTGCGGTTCTGCTGTGCCTGCAGGCGGCGCTGCAACTTGTTGGCCAGCCGCGAGACCGCGCCGCGCAAGGGTTCAAGCTGTTTGTCGAGATAGGCGCGCAGCCGCTCAAGCTCGGCCGGGTCGGCCAGATCCTCGGCGCGGATCTCTTCGTCGTATTCCTGAGTATAGACTTTGTAATCCGGGCTGGCCTCGCTGACCTGAGGCGGCAGGTCGGGCGGGGTTTCGGATTCCGAGATTTCGGCGTCGTCTACCAGCTCTTCATCGGACTGGTCGTCCATACTGACCTGAGCCTGACGCTCATCCTGCGTCTGGTCCTGGGTGCGCTCGGGGCTGGCTTCGGCCTCGTCGTCCTGGTTCTGGTCGCGGGACTGGTCGTTGCCTGCTTCCTCGTCCTGTTCGGCGTTCTCGTCGGCCTCATCCTCTTCCGGTTCGTCAGGGTCCTCACCCAGCTGGTCGCCATAGCCCAAGTCGGCGATGAGCTTGCGGGAAAGACGCGCAAAGGCGGCCTGATCGGGCAGTACCTCGCCGACGTGCCCCAATTCGCTGCCGGCCTGTTCCTCGATAAAGGGGCGCCACAGGTCCGCGACATGCTGCGCGGCCGGGGGCAGGGGGCGACCGGTTGCGATCTGGCGCAGGATATAGCCCGCCGCGACGGCCAAAGGCGCATCGGCCGGGGCCTTGATCTGGCCATAGCCCTTGCGCTCGGCCTCTTGCCCCAGCTTGGCGTCGATATTGGACAGAGCGCCCGGCATGTCGCGCGCGCCCAATGCCTCGCAGCGCACCGTTTCCATCGCCTCATAGAGGTCGCGCGCCATCGGTCCGGCGGGGGCGTATTTCGCGTGGGTTGCGGGATCGTGGTGACGCAGTTTCATCGCCAGTGCATCGGCGGTACCACGCGCCAGCAATACCTCGTCCCGGGTCATGCGGCGGCTGACCTGAGGCAGGCGCATCGTGTCGCCCGCCACCCCCGCAGGATCGGCGGTGAAGGTCACGTTCAGCTCGCGCTCTTCGGCAAGGGCGCGGGTGGCCTCGGTCAGGGCCTTCTTGAACGGATCGGCGGGGTTGTCGGATTTTTTCATCGGATGTTCCAGAAACCTGCTTTGGCCGCCATCACAGCATATCCCCTGCCGCCAGCAATGAAAGGCGGGAAGGGACAGCTTTCATTTCACGCAGGCCCTTGGCTGCAGGGCCCAGGGGCCCGTGCGGCACTGGTCCTGTGGTCCGCAAGCGGTCCTTGGGCGGGGGGTTGCAAAGGGGCCGTTTGGGTTCGGGCAGGATGGCCGGACATTCCCGCTACGTTCCTGCCCGGCGTTTCCCGGAGCAGGGCCGTGGCGGAAAAGCCTGCCGCCCGCCGCATCACCCGGCCTTGACTGCCGCGCTTTCCGGCAGTTCCTCGTCGAACAGGCGCTGGTAGAACTCGGCCACCGTCTGGCGCTCGAGTTCGTCGCATTTGTTGAGGAAGGTCAGCCGGAAAGCATAGCCCACATTGTCGCCAAAGATGCGCGCGTTCTGCGCCCAGGAAATCACCGTGCGCGGGCTCATCACCGTCGACAGGTCGCCCTGCATGAAGGCCGTCCGCGTCAGGTCGGCCAGCGCGACCATCTGGCTGATCTGCTTGCGGCCCTTTTCGGTGTTGTATGTCGGGTTCTTGGCCAGAACGATCGCGGCCTCGGCGTCGTGGCTGAGATAGTTCAGCGTCGTCACGAGGTTCCAGCGGTCCATCTGGCCCTGGTTGATCTGCTGGGTGCCGTGATAAAGGCCGGTCGTGTCGCCCAGACCCACCGTGTTTGCCGTGGCAAACAGGCGGAAATAGGGGTTCGGTGTGATGACCTCGTTCTGGTCAAGCAGCGTCAGCTTGCCATCCGCCTCCAGCACGCGCTGGATCACGAACATCACATCGGCGCGGCCTGCGTCGTATTCGTCAAAGACGATGGCGGTCGGGTTGCGCAGCGCCCAGGGCAGAATGCCTTCGTGAAAAACGGTGACCTGCTTGCCATCGACCAGCTTGATCGCGTCCTTGCCGATCAGGTCGATCCGGCTGACGTGGCTGTCAAGGTTCACGCGCACGCAAGGCCAGTTCAGCCGTGCCGCCACCTGCTCGATATGGGTCGATTTGCCGGTGCCGTGATAGCCCTGGATCATGACCCGGCGGTTGTAGGCAAAGCCGGCCAGGATCGCCAGGGTCGTGTCGGGGTCGAACTTGTAGGTCGGGTCGACATCGGGCACGCGGTCGGATCGTTCGGCAAAGCCCTTGATCTTCATGTCGCTGTCTAGGCCGAAGACCTCGCGCAGGTCGATGTCCTCGGTCGGTTTCGCGTTCTGATCAAGCATTGGGCGGCCCTTTCGATTCTTCTGTGCTTGATGAATGATTCCCCGCGCAGGTGCAAGCCGGACAAGGGCTTAAGGGTGAATTGCGCACAAGTGCGGCGCCCCGTAAGCTGTCCCTCCGGAAAGCTGGAACAGGACGGGTTGCATGAGCGGATTGCTGGCGCTGCTGGATGACGTCGCGGGGATCGCCAAGATCGCCGCTGCCTCGATCGACGATGTGGCCGGTCAGGCGGTCAAGGCGGGCAGCAAGGCCGCCGGAGCGGTGATCGACGACGCGGCGGTGACACCGAAATACGTGCACGGCTTTTCCGCCGCGCGCGAAGTGCCGATCGTGATGAAGATTGCGCGCGGATCACTGTTCAACAAGCTGGTGATCCTGCTGCCGATTGCGCTGTTGTTGTCGGCCTTTGCGCCATGGGCAATCTCGCCCCTGCTGATGATCGGCGGCGCGTATCTGTGCTTTGAGGGGGCTGAAAAGATCGTTCACGCCCTTGGCCGTCACGGGGCCGGGGACGCGCATCTTGCCGTCACCGAGGGCGGCGGCGCCGGTCTGGAAGAAGAGCGGGTGCGCGGCGCGATCAAGACGGATTTCATCCTGTCGGCCGAGATCATG
This sequence comes from Paracoccus sp. J56, assembly GCF_019633685.1. Taxonomy (NCBI): domain Bacteria; kingdom Pseudomonadati; phylum Pseudomonadota; class Alphaproteobacteria; order Rhodobacterales; family Paracoccaceae; genus Paracoccus; species Paracoccus sp. J56. The sequence continues at coordinate 151,772 of NZ_JAFL01000002.1, read as the reverse complement.
ACCATTGCCCTTGCCGCCATCCCGAACGGAGACCCGATCTGGATGAAGGCGCTGATTCTTGCCATGGTTGCCGTGGGCATCACGCTGGCTGTCTATGGTTTCGTCGCGCTGATCGTTAAGGCGGATGATTTCGGCCTGCACCTGAATGAGCGGGGTGGTGCCTTGGGTGCGCTGGGGCGCGGCATCGTCCATGTCATGCCGGGTTTCATGAAGGCTCTGACCATCGTCGGCACTGCCGCGATGATCTGGGTCGGCGGCCAGATCGTCATTCACGGGCTGCATGAGCTGGGCCAGCACCAGCCCTATGAATGGATCCATCGCATGGCCGAGGCCGCTGCCCATGCCGCCCCAGCCGCGCCGGGCCTTGTCGGCTGGGTCACCACGGCCTTTTTCGATGGCGTTTTCGGCGTCATTCTGGGGCTGATCCTTATTCCCGTCGCGCATTACCTCGTTACCCCGGTGATCGAGACGGTCAGGCGCGCGCTTGGGGCCTGACCTCTCTGGCTTGCTCTTGTCTGGGTCACGGGTCTATTTCCGTGCAATGCCAATTCAGGAGGACTGCCATGCCGATTCCCGCCCCGGCGCTTGAGGCGCTTTCCGCGCTTTTGGGCGCGCGTCTGTCCACCAGCGGTGCCGACCGCGATCTGCATGCCCAGTCCGAGACTTTTCACCGCGCGCCGCCCCCTGATGCCGTAGCATGGCCGCTGTCGACCGGCGAGGTCTCGCGCATCGCTGCGATCTGCCGTGCCCATCACGTGCCGATGATCGGCTGGGGCACCGGAACCTCGCTTGAGGGGCAGGCGCTGGCTCCGCAAGGGGGACTGGTGATCGACCTGTCCAAGATGGATCGGGTGCTGGAAATCCGGGCCGAGGACATGCAGGTTTCGGTTCAGCCCGGCTGCACGCGTGAGGCGCTGAACACCGAACTGCGCGCGACGGGGCTGTTCTTTCCGGTCGATCCCGGCGCCAATGCCTCGCTGGGCGGGATGGCCGCGACGCGGGCCTCGGGCACCACGGCGGTGCGCTATGGCACCATGCGCGACAACGTGCTGGGGCTTGAGGTGGTGCTGGCCGACGGGCAGGTGATCCGCACCGGCACCCGGGCGGCGAAATCCAGCGCGGGTTATGATCTGACGGCGCTGTTTGTCGGCTCGGAAGGTACGTTGGGGATCATCACTGAACTGACGCTGCGCCTGCATGGCCAGCCCGAAGAGGTCGCCGCGGCGGTCTGCGGTTTCCCGACGCTGGAACAGGCGGTGGAATGCGTCACTGCAACGATCCAGTCCGGCATCCCGATGGCGCGGATCGAGTTCGTTGATGCCGATGTCGTACGTGCCTTCAACAATGTTTCCGGCGCGCAGATGCACGAAGGGCCGCATTTGATGGTCGAGTTTCACGGCTCTCCGACCTCGGTCAAGGGCGATGCCGAGGCTTTTGGCGCGCTGGCGGCCGAATTCGGCGGTACCGGCTTTGACTGGGCAACCACGCCCGAGGCACGCGCCGCGCTGTGGAAGATGCGGCATAACACCTATCGTTCCTGTCTTGCCTTGCGTCCGGGGGCAACTGCGGTTGTGACCGACGTTTGCGTGCCAATGTCGCATCTGCCTGCTGCCGTGGCTGCTGCGGCCGAGGATATCCGCGCCGAGGGTCTGCTTGGTCCCATCGTCGGCCATGTCGGCGACGGCAATTTCCACGCCCAGATCCTTGTGATGCCGGGTGATGAGGCCGAACTGGCGGCCGCGAAACGCGTTGCTACCCGCATGGCCGAGCGCGCGATCGGGGTCGGTGGGACCATCACCGGCGAGCATGGTGTCGGTATCGGCAAAAAGCCCCTGATGCCCGCCCAGCACGGCCCGGCCATCGCTGTCATGGCGGCAATCAAGCAGGCGCTTGACCCCGAGGGCGTGCTGAACCCCGGCAAGCTGGTTCCGCAGATGGGTTAAGGGCGCTGCCCCAAGCCAGCTGCAAGGGAGGCGCTGATGCCCATGCCATGGACCTATCGCCATGCCTCGAAAGAGTGGCGGGCGATTCTGGACGATCTGAAGGATCGGATGGACCTCGTCTCGGATAACAGCGCCTATACGGCGCTGGATGGGGTCCTGCAGGTCTTTCGTCGGCGACTCACTGCGCAGCAGGGTCTGGATTTTGCCTCGGTCCTGCCAGCGATTCCCCGCGCGATCTTTGTCGCGGGCTGGCGGCCAGAGGCGGAACCGCTCCCCTTTGCCGACCGTGCGACGATGACGCGCGAGGCGCAGCAGGTCCGGCCGCATCACAACCTGACGCCCGATAGCGCCATCGAGGCGGTGGCATGGACCCTGCGCCGTTATGTGAATGCGGCCGATTTTCAGCGGGCTCTGGACCAGTTGCCGCCGGGTGCGGCAGGGTTCTGGCATGTTGATGACCCCGAAGGGGCCCGGCCGAGGATCTTTTGATGCGCGGGGCTTGTGTGCGTGCAGCGATGCAGATCGGCCACAATGTGCCTGACAAACTCGTGACCGTCACGCCATCGTGACAGAGCCTCGCGCCTTTGCGATAAGGGCAGGGAAGCGCCGGTCACAGGCGCAAAGACATGGCGCGCGACAGCGCGCGGGGCGCGAGGGCAGAAATGAAGCTTTTGAGCAAGTTGTTGACGGTTCTGATGCTGGTGGCGCTGGCGTCCTGTGGACGTGGTCCGTCCAGCGGCCCGGCCGTGATGGCAGGACAGGGGCGCGGACCGCAATTCGGTGATACCGCACCGCATCCCTGGGTGGGTGGGCATCCCTATGACCATCTGGTGCATGGCATCGATATTTCCCGCTATCAGGGCGATATCGACTGGGGCCGCGTCCGTGGCTCGGGCGTCAGCTTTGCCTTTATCAAGGCGACCGAAGGTGGCGACCATGCCGACCCGAACTTCCGCCGCTATTGGTATGAGGCCGCGCAGGCCCGGATTCCGCGCGGCGCCTACCACTACTTCTACTTCTGCCGCTCGGGTGCGGAACAGGCGGCGTGGTTCATCGCCAACGTGCCGAGAGAGCGTGGCGCCATGCCGCCGGTGGTGGATCTGGAGTGGACCCCCTCGAAAACCTGCCCGCGCCGCCCGCCAAGTGATGAGGTTCTGCGCGAGGCCCGGATTTTCAAGGATATCCTGCACCGCCATTACGGCCAGCGGCCGATCATCTACACGACGGTCGATTTCTATCGTGACAACAACCTGGCCTCATGGTCCGAAGAGTTCTGGCTGCGCTCGGTCGCGGGACATCCGCGTCTGGTCTATCCCGGCCAGCGCTACACCTTCTGGCAATATACCGGGACCGGGGTTGTGCCGGGCATTCGCGGGAATGTCGATCTGAACGTCTTTGCGGGTTCGCCCGCGCAGTGGCGGAAATGGCTGAACCTGCGGCTGCAGTAAACCGAGGCCTGCTTTGGGCCGAGTTTCTGGCGCTCTATTTCGGGGCGCCGCTGGTTATCGCGTTGTTCATGCCCGGGCGCCTGCTGTTTCAGGCGCTCGCGGTGTTCAGCATTGCGGGGCTTTTGCTGCTGTGGCGGACCGGCGGCTTTCACTGGCGCGGCCTTGTCCATGGATGGGGCAGCCTGCCATGGGGCGGGATCGGCCTTGTTGCGCTGGTCACGCTGATCGTCAGCGTGGCGATATTGTGGGTGACCAGCCCCGAGTCGATCTTTCGCCTCATATGGTTGCGTCCCCATGTTCTGCTGATGATCTGGTGCCTTTACCCGCTGGTGTCGGCTTTGCCGCAAGAGCTGATCTTTCGCCCGCTGTTCTTTCACCGCTACGGCGCGCTTTTGCCGTCGGGGCAGGCGGCGATCATTCTGAACGCGGCGGTCTTTTCCTTTGCCCATCTGATGTACTGGTCGTGGGTGGTGGCGATCCTGACCTTTCTGGGGGGCTGGGTCTTTGCCTATGCCTATGTCCGACGCGGCTTTCCGGCGGCCTGGGTGCTGCATGCGGTGGCCGGGAATGTGCTCTTTGCGGTCGGAATGGGGGTATATTTCTACTCTGGCAACGTGGTGCGGCCATTCTGATTGCTTGACTTCCCCCGCGTGGCGCGGTTGATGCATCGCCGACACGCAAGGGGAAGAATGATGAGCGTCTATCGCAGCCATACCTGCGGCGAGCTGACCGCCGCTGCCGCCGGAAACGAGGTTCGTTTGTCCGGTTGGGTCCACCGGGTCCGCGACCACGGGGGCGTCCTGTTCATCGACCTGCGCGACCATTACGGCATCACCCAGGTGATTGCCGACAGCGACTCGCCCGCTTTTGCGGCGCTTGAGCGGCTGCGGGCCGAGACGGTCATCCGCATCGACGGCAAGGTCAAGCTGCGCGATCCCTCGCTCGTCAACCCCAGGCTTCCCACCGGCGAGGTCGAGGTCTATGCCACCGCGATGGAGGTTCTGGGCCCGGCCGAGGATCTGCCGCTGCCGGTGTTCGGCGATCAGGAATACCCCGAGGAAACGCGCCTGGCGTATCGCTTTCTCGACCTGCGCCGCGACAGCCTGCACAATAACATCATGCTGCGTTCGCGCGTCATCAAATGGCTGCGCGATGCGATGTGGGATGCAGGGTTCACCGAGTTCCAGACGCCGATCATCACCGCATCGTCGCCCGAGGGCGCGCGCGACTTCCTCGTGCCCTCGCGTCTGCATCCGGGCAAGTTCTACGCCCTGCCGCAGGCCCCGCAGCAGTTCAAACAGCTGATTATGGTCGCAGGCTTTGACAGATACTTCCAGATCGCGCCCTGCTTCCGCGACGAAGACCCGCGTGCTGACCGCTCGCCCACCGATTTCTATCAGCTGGACGTCGAGATGTCCTTTGTCGAGCAGGAGGACGTCTTTAACGCCGTTCAGCCGGTCATTCAGGGGCTGTTCGAGACCTTTGGCGGCGGTCGTCGTGTCGATTCTGACTGGCCGCGCATTCCTTATGCCGAGGCGATGCTGAAATATGGCTCCGACAAGCCTGACCTGCGCAACCCCATCGAGATGCAGGTGGTCAGCGAACATTTCCGCGGCTCGGGCTTTGGTATCTTTGCCAAACTGCTTGAACAGGACGGCACCGAGGTCCGCGCCATTCCCGCACCCGGCGGCGGGTCGCGTAAATTTGCCGACCGCATGAACGCCTATGCCCAGCAGCAGGGCCTGCCCGGCATGGGTTACATTTTCTGGCGCAAGGCCGATGACGGCTCGACCGAGGCGGCTGGCCCCATCGCCAAGGCGCTGGGTCATGAGCGGACCGAGGCGATCCGCGAGCAGCTGGGGCTGGGCGAAGGCGATGCCGTCTTTTTCCTGGGCGGCCGACCCGAGACCTTTGAAGCTGTCGCAGGCCGCGCCCGCAACGAGATTGGCCGCGAACTGGGCCTGATTGATGAGAACCAGTTCAAATTCGCCTGGATCGTCGACTTTCCGATGTATGAGAAGGGCGAGGACGGCAAGATCGACTTCAGCCACAACCCCTTCTCGATGCCGCAGGGCGGGCTTGATGCGCTTGATGGCGATCCGCTGGAGGTCAAGGGTTATCAATATGACCTTGCCTGCAACGGCTATGAGCTGATCTCGGGCGCGATCCGTAACCATCGTCCTGAAATCATGTTCCGCGCCTTTGAGCTGGCCGGCTATGGCCGGGATGAGGTCGAGCGGCGCTTTGGCGGCATGGTCAAGGCGTTCCGTTATGGCGCTCCTCCGCACGGTGGCTGCGCGGCGGGCATCGACCGGATCGTGATGCTGCTGGCGGATGAGGTGAACATCCGTGAGGTCATCATGTTCCCGATGAACCAGCGGGCCGAAGACCTGATGATGGGCGCACCAAGCGAGCCTGCGAACGAGCAATTGCGCGAACTGCGCCTGCGTGTCCTGCCTCGCGAATGATCCCTTGCCATGCGGCATCGGCGGGCCTTTGCCGCGATGCCGCATGCTGAAGAAAGCGTGAACTGACCTTAGCCCGCGATCATGCGATACATCCGCGCAGGGGGTGTTTCCCCGGCAAGGATGTGTGCATGAGCTTTGGTTTTCCCGAGCTGGCGGCGATCCGTCTGGGCTTTGGTCTGTCGCCGCTGACCTCGCCGCCCGCTGACGCCGAGACGGTACTGGCCAGCGTTGCGCGCTCCGGTCCCGACCCCGCGGCGATGACTACTGCCGAAGCAAGCCAGATCGCGCTGAGCTTTCGCGCCGGTGTTGTCGCCCGGCGCAGCGGCAAACCTGAACCGCCCGGTTCTAAGGAAGCTGAACAGCAACTTGCCTCCATGCCGATCGAGGATTTGCGGCGGCGGGTGGTCCGCGCGGTCGATGATCCGGTCGGCTTTGGCGAAAGGCTGGTACAGTTCTGGAGCGACCATTTCACTGTACGCGCCATCAATCGGGTGCATTACGGTCTTTCCATGACCTTTCAGGACGAGGCGATCCGTCCTTATGTGAACGGCCGGTTCGAGGACATGTTCTTTGCCGCCGACACCCATCCGATGATGCTGGTCTATCTGGATCAGATCTCCAGCCGGGGGCCGAACTCGGTTCTGGCCAAGCGCCGGCCCGAGCGTCACCTTGGCCTGAACGAGAACCTTGCACGCGAGGCGCTTGAGCTGCACTCGATGGGGGTCAGCGCCGGCTATGAGCAAAAGGACGTGCGTGAACTGGCCGAGCTGTTGACCGGGCTTAGCTTTTCGCACAAAGGCGGCTTTGCTTTTCAGCAGGCCTGGGTCGAGCCTGGGGCCGAAACGGTGCTGGGCAAAAGCTATGGCGGCGGCCGGCGCGGCGGGCTGGACGATATCCGCGCCGCCTTTCGCGATATCGCCCGCCGGCCTGAGACCGCGCAATATCTGTCGCGCAAGCTGGCGGTGCATTTCGTTTCGGACGACCCCTCCGAAGATCTGGTCGAGGCGATGGCGGCAACCTGGCGCGCGACCGGGGGCGATCTGCCGCAGGTCTATCGCGTGCTCGTCACCCACCCGGATCTGGCCTCGAATCTGCGCAAGAAGGTGCGTCAGCCTTTTGACTATTGCGTGGCAGGGCTGCGGGCGCTTGGGGTGCGGGGCAAAGATCTGGCCGCCCTTGATCGAAAGGTCTTCAACCGCGCAGTCTGGGAGCCGATCCGTTCCATGGGGCAACCATGGTGGCAGGCCAAAGGGCCGGACGGCTGGCCTGAAGAGGTCGAGGCATGGATCGCGCCGCAGACGCTGGCCGCCCGCATCAACTGGTCGTTGCAGGTTCCACGCATGCTGCTGAAAGAGCTGCCGGATCCGCGCGAAATGCTGGTTTCGGCCTTTGGCGGGACCCAGTCGGCAGAGCTTGCCTGGGCGGTGCCCAAGGCCGAATCCGCAGCCGAGGGTGTGGCGCTGATCCTCGCCTCGGGCGATTTCAACCGGCGATAGGAGGGGGCGGATGCTGAAAATGGATCGACGCCTGTTTCTGAAGGGAACGACGCTGCTTGGCTGCTCGGCTGCGGCGCATCCGCTGATGAACTCGATCACCTTCGCGGCGCTGCCCGGCGATAACCGGCTGGTGGTTATTATCCTGCGCGGCGCCATGGACGGGCTGGATGCGATCCAGCCTTATGGTGATCCGATGCTGCGCAAGCTGCGCCGCAATCTTTCGGTTGGCCCAGATAATGGCGCGCTGGACCTGGACGGGTTCTATGCGCTGCACCCGCGGCTAGAACCGCTGCTGCCTCTTTGGCAAAAAGGGGAGCTTGCCTTTGCTCATGCGGTTTCGACCCCCTATCGCGACAAACGCAGCCATTTTGACGGTCAGGACGTGCTGGAGGCCGGGACCGGCAATGACCTGCCGGTGGATCGTCAGGTGGGCGGATGGCTGAACCGGATGCTGCAGGTGATGCCCGGAACCAGTGCCGAGACGGCCTATTCCGTGGGTGTCGAGCAGATGAAGATCCTGACCGGCAAGGCCGCACATCTTAGCTGGGCACCTCAAGCATCGCTGACGCTTTCGCCGCAGGCGCAGATGCTGCTTGAGCATGTCTATCACGATGATCCGCTGTTCCGGGATGCGGCCCAGGGGGCGATGCAGATCAGCGGCGAGGTTTCGGATATCGGCAAGATGCGCGGCCCGACGGCGGATGCTCAGGCGCTGGCCGCCTTTGCCGCCAGCCGGCTGAACGCTGAAAGCCGGATCGCCGCTTTTTCGATCCCGGGCTGGGACAGTCACGCCAGCCAGTCCGCTGTTCTGGGCCGGGCACTTGACCGGCTGGCGGCTGCGATCCTGAAACTGCGCGAGGGGCTGGGGCCGAACTGGCAGAGCACCGCCGTTCTGGCTATGACCGAGTTTGGCCGCACCGCGCGCGAGAACGGGTCGGGTGGCACCGATCATGGCACGGGCGGTGCGCTGCTGATGGCCGGTGGAGCCATCCGGGGCGGTCACGCCTTTGGCGACTGGCCGGGGCTGGGCGAGGGTCAGCTTTACGCCGGGCGTGACCTCATGCCGACCCGGGACATTCGCGCCTATGCCGCTTGGGCAATGCACGGGCTTTTCGGGATCGAGCGTGACAAGCTGGAACGCACCATCTTTCCCGGGCTTGAACTGGGCAGCGATCCGGGGATGCTGGCCTGAGCCTGTGAGGGAGCTTAGCCCATGCCTGATGATTCCCCGAGCCATCCGCGCCAGCCGGTCGATGGACGGTCTGACGTTTCCGCCTCTTTGACACCGCCCGGCTCTCATGCGGCGGTTGTTGCTGATCCCGGCACCAAAGCCGGCCAGCGTCAGGCACCGCGCCCGGTCGGACCAGCCGTTCCCGACTTTACCCCGCCGCCTGCACCCGGACCCGCAATGATCGAGGGGCGCTATGTCCAGCTTGAGCGTCTTGATCCCGACCGCCACGCTGACGGGTTGTTTGCTGCCAACCAGGGGCATGACTGGGTATGGGACTATATGGGCTATGGCCCGTTTGCCGATCTTGACGCCTATCGCGGCTGGCAGGCCGAAATGGCTGCCAGGCAGGACCCGTTCCTATATGCCCTGCGTGAGCGGTCGGGGAACGGTATTGGCGGCCTTGCCGCGTTTCTGCGTATCGACAGGGCCAATGGCGTGATCGAAATCGGCCATATCCAGATCTCTCCTGCGATGCAGCGCACCCCCGCGGTGACCGAGGCGATCTCGTTGATGATTGGATGGGCCTTCGACGCCGGCTATCGTCGGGTTGAGTGGAAATGTGATGCGCTGAATGCTCCTTCCCGCCGCGCGGCTCTGCGCTATGGCTTTACCTATGAAGGGGTCTTTCGCCAGCATATGGTTACCAAAGGCCGCAATCGTGACACCGCCTGGTTCGCCATTATCAATCATGACTGGCCACGATTGGCCCGCGCGCATCAGGCATGGCTGCACCCCGGGGATTTTGACGCCCAAGGCAGGCAGCGTCAAAGCCTTGCCGTGCTGACCGGGCCGTAGACGGTCAGGATATCCGCGCCTCGGCCAGCCGGTCCTGCACAAGGCCGCTGATACGTGCCAGATCGGTGGCGAGTGCCTGTCCCTGCGCGTGGCCGCGCGCGAGTGCGGTCGCCGCATCCTCGAGCATCCGGTCATGGGCGGAACGCGCCACCCCTGCCAGAAACCGTGCGATATAGTCGATGGCGGAGGTGTCACCGGCGCGGGCCAGCACATCGGCGACATGGGTCAGATCCTCGCGCAGCGCCTGTGCATCGGCTGCAATCACTTCGTTTGGGAGTGAGCGCAGCCCCTGCGGCTGTGTCTCGGGCGGCAGGGCAGCAAGAATCGCCTGCTGGAACACCGCGAGATTCTCGATCGGCTTCGCCAGAAAGCCGTCGGCACCGGCGCGGAGCGCAGCTTCGCGGTTCTGAGGGTCGCCCGAAATGCCGAGGACCACTGGTACCTTTTGTGTGCTGTGGCTGATGGTGGCGATCATGTCTGCGCCGTCACCATCGGGCAGACCCATGTCAATGATGACTACATCGGGGCGATAGGTTTGCAGATGTCGCAGGGCCGAACGGATGCTGTCGGCCCGACGAATACGAGCGCCGGAGCGCAGGCAGAGCAAGCGCATCGCTTCGCAGGCGACACGCGAATCCTCGACCACCAGTACGGTGAGACCGTTCAACGGTCGGTTGGGCGTGGCGGCGCGCCAGGGAGAGATTTCGTGCACGCCAATCAGTTCCTGTTCGATCATCGCAAAAATCCTGACTGGAAAGCTCCTTCTGGTCCGAAGATGGGCCGATTCGCTTAAGATGCAGTTAACGACGCCTTGTTTTCCTTTCCCCCGCCGCCTCATGGGCCTAGAAGGGCGCAAATGACGGAGGAAGTGATGATCGGACGCCTGAACCATGTCGCCATCGCCGTGCCTGACCTGCAGGCCGCAGCCGCGCAATACGCCAACACTCTGGGTGCCAAGGTCGGCGCACCGCAGGACGAGCCGGATCATGGCGTGACCGTCGTTTTCATCGAATTGCCGAATACCAAGATCGAGCTGCTTTACCCTTTGGGCGGGAACAGTCCGATCAGGGGGTTTTTGGAAAAGAACCCTTCGGGCGGCATCCATCATATGTGCTTTGAGGTCGAGGATATCCTTGCCGCGCGTGATCGGCTCAGGGCCGAAGGCGCGCGCGTTCTGGGTGACGGAGAGCCCAAGACCGGCGCCCATGGCAAGCCGGTGCTGTTCCTGCATCCCAAGGATTTCAACGGCTGCCTGATCGAACTGGAGCAAGTCTGATGAGTCTGACCGGGGGCATCGTTCTTTATGCCGTATTGTGGTTTTTGGTGCTGTTCGTGCTCTTGCCCTTTGGCCAGCAGAGTCAGGCTGATGTCGGGCAGGTAACGCCCGGCACCCCCGCCGGCGCCCCCCATGAACCCAAGCTGAAGAAAAAGGCGCTGTGGGCGACGATAATCGCGACGCTGATCTGGGCTGCGATCGCTTATGTCATCATCGCCGGGGTGATCACCCGCGCAGATCTGGACGCCTGGACGCGCTGAGATGATAGAGGTGGGTAAAACCTGCTGCCGCCAGCACTGGAACAACGATATTCAGCAGTGGCACGGTTAACAGCGCCGCAATCAGTACCCCCAGCGCCGTTGCCTGCGGGGTCAGTCTGCGACGCAGTGCCGTGGCCTGCGGCTCATGCAGATGACGGCGCGCCGCCATCTGAAAGAACTCACGGCCCAGAAGCCAGCCGTTGCCGCCATAATACAGCACCGAAGCCAGTGGCCCGAGGAATGGCGTGAGCACCAGCGTCACAAGCGTGACGAGGATCACCGCCCCCATAACCGCAAGCGATTCCAACAGCCCGTCCCAGAAATCGACCGGCAGACCGCGGGCGGCAGGGTAATGGGTTTCCTCGACCGCTTCTGAGACCCGCTCAGCGAAAAGGCCCGAAAAGCCTGCTGCCACCGGGGCCATCAGGAATATGCTCATGATCGGGAAAAGCAGCAGCGAGCTCCATGACAGGGCAGGAGCCAGCGGTACCGCCCCGATCCAGGGCAGGCTGATCTGTTCGGGCGCAAAGATGCGGATCGCCCAAAAGGTTCCGGCCTGCAGCGCCACAAACAGCGCAAGCGTCAATCCAACCCCCAGCAGCACAACGCCAAAGATGCGCGGCCGCATCAGGTCGCTCCAGGCGAGGAAAAGTGCGCGCAGCACCATCAAAGAAAGCTCGTCCTGGCAGCCACATCCGGGCGCGGGCGGTCAGGCGGGGCGGACCCGCGCCGGCCGATGTGGATCAGGCCGGCCACACGCTCATTCTCGGCAAGGCCCAGATGCTCGCGGGCAAAGTCGGGATCAGTCGCCGGCCCGGTCAACCATGCAGCGCCATAGCCCGCTGCAAGGCTTGCGTTCAGCAGTTGCAGGCAGACCGCCCCGGCTGAAAGAAACTGCTCCCATTCCGGGATTTTTGGGCTTTCGACCGGGGCCGAAACCACCGCCACGATCAGCGGAGAGCCAAAGGCCGAGCGCGCCTTTTCCGCCGCAGCCTCATCGCCGCCTTTGGCCAGCACATGCTCGGCCACCAGAGGGGCCAGGCGATCCAGCGTCTCGCGCCCAAGGACGATAAAGCGCCAGGGCTCAAGCTTGCCATGGTCGGGCACGCGTGCTGCGATCTCCAACAGCGCCAACAGCTCATCACGCGCGGGCGCAGGGCCGGCCAGCAGCTTGGGCGGATGCGAGCGGCGGCTGCGCAGGAAGGCGAGGGTGGCAGGGTCAGAATATTGCATCGGGCTCTCGTCTGTTTCGCGCGGGTCAGATCCTGAGATAGCCACAGCGATAGGCCGATGCCAGACGGCATTGCCTTTTTCCTCGTCTGCGGGTTCAACGGGACCATGACCGATCTGAGCCACCTTGCCCAACCGGGGACCCAAATCGCGGTGCGCGTCACGCCGCGTGCCTCGCGCAATGCGGTGATCCTGGACGGAGAGACGATCCGCGTCACCGTCACCACCGTGCCCGAGGACGGCAGGGCCAATGCCGCTGTGGTCAAGCTGCTGGCCAAGGCGTTGGGCGTGGCTAAATCGCGGCTGGTGCTGGTGCGTGGGGCAACCGGCCGCGACAAGATATTTCGCCTCGATTAGCCGCGCTGCAGCCGGTAATTCCCCTCGGGCAGGTTCAGCGCGGCGCGCAATTCCTCAAGCTGCTCGATGGTCATGACGATCTGGGCAAGCTCTCCGGTGTCGGGGTCGAACTGCTCGATCACCACCCGGTCTTCGAAACTCTGGATGACCACATCTTCGTTAAGGGGGCGAGAGCCTGCCTCTTCCTCTGGCAGCTCGTCGATCAGGGTGATGACGGTGGCGTCGAAATCATGTTCGATGGTGAACATAGGGTACCCTTCTCGTTCAGCGTTTCTCAACAATCGCGTGATATTTATGCCCAGGCAACCCCGGGGCTTGGCTACCGGCGATTGGCACGGCTAGAGTGGTGCGAAATGTGATTATGAGGCAGGGCAGACGGATGATAAAGGCGTGGCAGGGGGTCGCGGCAATCGTACTGGTGCTGGCTGGTTGCGCCGCCGCACCTGTGGTGCCGCCCGGTGCGCCGGGCGCTTCGGGATCACAGCCCGCGATCACACCCGCGCCAGCGACGGCACCCAATGCCTCGGCTTCGGCCCGCGCCTTTGTTTCGGTCATCAGCCGTATGGAGCCTGCGGTCGAACGTGAATGCGTCCAGCGCCGCACCCAGCCGATCAACTGCGATTTCCAGTTTGTCGTCGATGACCGTTCGGGGCTAGAGCCGAACGCCTTCCAGACCGTCGATTCGACCGGACGGCCGATCATAGGCTTTACCCTGTCGCTGATCGGTGAGGCGCGGAACGCGGATGAACTGGCCTTTGTCATCGGACATGAGGCCAGCCACCACATCCTTGGTCATATCAACCGCAAGACCAGTGCGGCGACGGTGGGGGCGGTAATTCTTGGTGGGCTTGCCAGCGCCTATGGTGGCGATGACAACGTTATCCGCACGGCGCAGGATTTCGGCGCGCAATTCGGCGCCCGCTACTATTCCAAGGAATGGGAATTAGAGGCTGACTACCTTGGTGCGATCATCGCGCTGAATGCAGGCTTTGACCCTGAACATGGTGCCCAGTTCTTTGCCCGCATTCCCGATCCGGGGGATAAGATTTTAGGCACCCACCCGTCGCGCGCGGCCCGAATGTCGCAAGTTGCCCGGGCCGTGGCCGATCATCGCGCTGGCCGGGTGCGTTGACCGGCCGGCGCCGCAACTATGATCTCATGTAATTTTGTACTGGAAAATCGACGATTTGCTCAGAGATATGAAGGGCTGTCGTCATTATTGCGCAGGTGATCTGCTAAAAAGACACAAGCCCTTGGCAAAAGAGCCCCTAAACTGGTGGTTCTGCGAGAATTTGCTTTCGTGAGCGAGAAATTGCCCATAGGCTCCTGCGCAGTTGAGTCCCCTCCTTTCTGTCGGGCAGGGTTCGTTGAGGAGTTTTCATGATTGGTGTTATTCTGTGGAGCAGCCCGACGAGAGAAAAGGCCGTGATCTGGTGCGAGGACCACGGTGCCTTGGCCTATTTGCAGGGCAAAGAGAATCTGGTCATTCCGGCCGAATGGCCCGAGGCAGGCGATCTGGTCGAGCTTGAGGTTGATGAGGTGGCCGACCTGCGCCACGCCCGTGCGGTCAGCCTGGTCGCTGGCAATCGCCGCTGCGAGTTGCCTGCTCTTTTGCGTGAGATGAGCGAAAAGACGGTTCCTGCCCGTCCTGTTCTGCGGGTGATTGCCGGGACAGATGGAGAAGGGCTGAAAGAGCGGCCGCTAAAGGTTGCAGCCGCTCACTGACAGGATCGGGGATCAGGCGCCGCGCGCAAGCGCGGCCACCCCGGTGCGGGCCTGATCTGACAGGCCCAGAGGGCGCATCAACTCGGCAAAGGCATCCAGCTTTTCAGGCGTGCCGGTGATCTCGAAAACAAAGCTCTCCAGCGTCGAATCAACGACGCTGGCGCGAAAGATTTCGGCGATGCGCAGCGCCTCGACGCGCTTGTCGCCCTTGCTCGTGACCTTGAAAAGGCCCAGCTCACGTTCGACGCTGGGGCCTTCGACGGTCAGGTCGTGGACTTCGTGGACAGGGACGATGCGGCCCAGTTGCGCCTTGATCTGTTCGATCACTGCCGGGGTGCCGCGCGTTACAATGGTGATGCGCGAGCGGTGGCCAAGGTGATCAACCTCGGCCACGGTCAGGCTGTCGATGTTGTAGCCACGGCCCGAGAACAGGCCGATAACACGTGCCAGGACGCCCGGTTCGTTCTCGACCAACACGGCAAGGGTGTGGCTTTCGATCACCTGAGTGTTCGGGTCGCGCAGGTCATAGGCCGAATGGCTCGATGCGCCCTTCTGGATGTTTAGTGCCGCCATTTTCTTCTCCCAAACCTCAGACCAGCGCCGCGCCGGCGCCGGTGATGGCGCCTTCGGTTGAAGCTTCGCCCAAGAGCATTTCGTTATGCGGCTTGCCCGAAGGGATCATCGGGAAGCAGTTCTCGTGTTTTTCAACCAGCACATCCAGGATGAAGGGGCCATCGTAATCGAGCATTTCCTGAATGGCTGCGTCCAGCTCGGCCGGGTCCGAAACCGTGCGGCCTGCACAGCCAAAGGCCTCGGCCAGCTTGACGAAATCGGGCAGGCTTTCCGACCAGCTTTGGCTATAGCGCTCGCCATGCAGCAGTTGCTGCCATTGGCGGACCATGCCCAGACGTTCGTTGTTCAGGATGAACTGCTTGACCGGGGCGCGGAACTGCACTGCCGTCGCCATTTCCTGCATGTTCATCAGCCAGCTTGCCTCGCCGGCGACGTTGATCACCAGCGCATCCGGATGGGCGACCTGCACCCCGATCGAGGCGGGCAACCCATAGCCCATGGTCCCCAGCCCGCCCGAGGTCATCCAGTGATTCGGATCTTCGAAATGCAGGAACTGCGCGGCCCACATCTGATGCTGGCCGACCTCGGTCGTGATATAGGGGTTGCGGCTCGCCGTCAGCGCCTGCAGCCTTTGCAACGCGTATTGCGGTTTGATGACCTGGTCCGAGTTGCGATAGGCAAGGCAGTCGCGTGCCTTCCACTGCTCGATCTGCGCCCACCAGGCTTGCAGGCCCGGGGCGTTCGACTTGCGCCCGCGTGCCTTCCAGACCTTCAGCAGATCTTCGAGCACATGGCCGACATCGCCGACGATGGGCAGGTCGACATGGATGACCTTGTTGATCGAACTGGGGTCGATATCTATCTGCGCCTTGACCGAGCCGGGGCTGAAATCAGCGACCCGACCAGTGATGCGGTCGTCGAAACGCGCCCCCACCGCGATCATCAGGTCGCAGTCATGCATGGCCATGTTGGCCTCATAAAGACCGTGCATCCCCAACATGCCGATCCAGCCCTTGCCCGAGGCCGGGTAGGCGCCGAGTCCCATCAGCGTCGACGTAATCGGAAAGCCCGTCGCATCCACCAGTTCGCGCAGCAGTTGGCTGGCCCCGGTGCCCGAGTTGATGACGCCGCCGCCAGTGTAAAAAATCGGGCGCTCGGCTGTTTCCATCAGCTCAACCAGCCGGGTGATGGTGGCGAGATCACCTTTTTTCGCCGGCTGATAGCTGGGCGTCTCGATCTGCTTTGGCCCGACATATTCGCCGGTGGCGAATTGCACGTCCTTGGGGATATCGACCAGAACCGGCCCCGGACGTCCCGAAGTCGCGATATGGAAAGCCTTGTGAATCGTCGCCGACAGCTCGTCCGTCTCTTTCACCAGCCAGTTATGCTTGGTGCAGGGGCGGGTGATGCCGATGGTATCGGCCTCTTGAAAGCCGTCGGTGCCGATCAGAAAGGTCGGAACCTGCCCGGACAGAACGACGATCGGGATCGAATCCATCAGCGCATCGGTCAGGCCGGTGACAGCATTTGTCGCCCCGGGACCTGAGGTGACCAGAACAACCCCCGGCTTGCCGGTCGAGCGGGCATAGCCTTCGGCCATATGAACCGCGCCCTGTTCGTGGCGGACCAGAATGTGCTTGATGTCGTTCTGTTGGAAAAGCTCGTCATAAATGGGTAGTACTGCCCCGCCCGGATAGCCGAATACCGTATCGACGCCCTGATCGCGCAGAGCTTCGATAACCATCCTCGCACCCGTCATCTGTCGGGACATGCCCATTCTCCATTTCTGAATTACAGCACGACAGGGATTTTCCCCCGCCGCGTCGCGGGAAACTATGGGCGCAGCGCGACAGGGTCAATGGCGATTATCCAAGAAAATGACCCTTGGATGCGGAATATTGAAATATTCTTGCGAATAAGCCGCAGTTTCGGCAATCACCGCCGGCTGGGGGGCAGGCTGATGCGGGCCACCTGTTCGACTATCGGGTCGATGGACAGGGGGTGAATGTCCGAACTGTGCTGCGCCGGGTCGCCGATGGGCTGCCAGACGCCGCCCTTGTAAATCTCAAGCGCCGCGAATTTGGCCTTGTAATCCATCTTGCGGCTGCCCGGCACCCAATAGCCCAGATAGACAAAGGGCAGGCCCGAGCTGCGCGCCAGTTCGATATGATCAAGGATGATATGCGTGCCCAGGCTGAGGTTTTCCAGCGTCGGATCATAGAAGCTGTAGACGAGGCTCAGCCCGTCATCCAAGACGTCGGTCAGGCAGACGGCTACCAACCGGTCTGTGTCCAGCGAAGGAGCGTCCCCGGCCTTGTCGCCCTGATTGCCGCGATATTCGATGACGCGGGTGCGCACCGGCGTTTCCTCGATCATTGCAGCGAATTCAAAGATATCCATATCGGCCATGCCGCCATCGGCATGACGCGCATCAAGATATGAGCGGAACAGATCATACTGTTCCTCTGTCGCCCAGGCACTGGTTGCCAGCCTGCGCAGATGGGCATTTTTGCGCGCCACCCGACGCTGGGTGCGCGAAGGTTCGAAATCCGCGACCCGGATGCGGGCCGACATGCAGGCTACGCAGCTTTCGCAGCTGGGCCGGTACAGCACGTTCTGCGAACGGCGAAAGCCCTGACGCGACAGGGCATTGTTCAGTTCATTGGCCGAATCGCCTGCCAGCGCCGTGAACAGCTTGCGTTCGGCCCGGCCGTGCAGATAGGGGCAGGGCTGCGGAGCCGTCACATAGAATTGTGGCGCATGTGGAAGACTATGCCGCATCAGACGCGTCCCCGCCGCTCCGGGCACGGCACGCCTGCGGACACATGCGAAAGGGTCAATTTCGGGTCGGCGCGCATCGGCTGCGGCATGAACTCTGCTGTCGGTTGCTCCTCGACTGAGCCTAACAACAGTTACCGGGCACGCCAAGCAGGGAAAACTTCAAGAACTGAACAGGCCAGTGTGACCCGGCGGCATTGACGCGGCGCGGGCGGCGGATAGGTTCGGAATATGGATTTCGCTGCCCGCATCACCCGCCTGCCCATTCCCGCCGATCCTGCTCGCGGTCAGTCCGCATTGCGGGCGACCGGGATCGCCGATCCCCAGCTTGGCGACCTGATCCAGGGTGCCGCCGGTTGCAGCCCCTATCTGGCCGGGCTGATCGAACGCGAGGCGGACTGGCTCGCCGATGCGCTTTCGCATGAGGATGTCGTTGCCCGCGAAACGGCGGGGTTCGAAGAGCTGACCGCCGACGCCCTTGGCCCGGCGCTGCGCCGCGCCAAGCGCAGGGTGGCGCTGTGGACTGCGCTGGCCGATCTGGGCGGCGTCTGGCGGCTGGAGCAGGTGACGGGCGCGCTGACCGATCTGGCCGACCGCGCTGTTGATCTGGCGTTGCGCGCCCATGTCGCAGCCGAACAGGCACGCGGCAAACTGCCCCCGACCGATGCCGATGCGGGCGGGATCGTGGCACTTGCCATGGGCAAAATGGGCGCGGGAGAGCTGAATTACTCCTCGGATATCGACCTGATCGTTCTTTATGATGACAGTGTCTATTCCCCCGATGATCAGCACGAGGCGCGCGCCTGCCTGATCCGCGCGACCCGCAAGGCCGGGGCGACGATCTCGGACAACACCGATCAGGGTTATGTCTTTCGCACCGATCTGCGATTGCGGCCCGATGCGGCGGTTACCCCGGTCTGCATCTCGGTTTCGGCGGCGCTTGCCTATTACGAGGCCGAGGGCCGGACGTGGGAACGCAGCGCCTATATCAAGGCGCGGCCCTGCGCCGGGGATCTGGCCGCGGGTGAACGTTTCCTGCGTGAGCTGCGTCCCTTTGTCTGGCGGCGCCATCTCGACTTTGCCACCATTCAGGACGCGCATGACATGCGGCTGCGCATCCGCGATCACAAGGGCCTGCATGGCCGCATCGAGGTGCCCGGCCATAATATGAAGCTGGGGCAGGGCGGCATCCGCGAGATCGAATTCTTTACCCAGACCCGCCAGCTTATCGCCGGTGGGCGCGATCCCGACCTGCGGGTGCGCGGCACGGTCGAGGGGCTGGCGCGGCTTGCCGAAAAAGGCTGGGTCCCGTCTGAAGTGGCCAAAGAGCTGACCGCCCATTACCGCGAGCACCGCGAGATCGAGCATCGTATCCAGATGGTGAACGACGCTCAGACGCATTCACTGCCGAATTCCGCCGAAGGGCTGGACATCATCGCCCGGATGATGGGGGCCGGGGACACTTCGGCCTGGAGCACCCGCCTCGCCGACCGGCTGACGCGGGTCGAGGCGCTGACCGGTGATTTCTTTGCCCCCGGCGAACAGCGAGCCCGACCCGAGCTTTCGCCCGAGGCCGAGGCGATGGTTGGCCGCTGGCGCAGCTATCCCGCCCTGCGCTCGGTTCGGGGACGCGAGATATTTGCCCGGATCGAACCCGAGCTTCTGACCCGGCTGACCGCCGCTGCCCATGCCGAAGAGGCCCTGGCGCGGTTTGATGCCTTTCTGGCGCGGTTGCCGGCGGGCGTGCAGATATTTTCGTTGTTTCAGGCCAATCCCCAGCTGATCGACCTTATCGTCGATATTTGCGCGACCTCGCCCGGGCTTGCGCATTACCTTGCCCAGCATCCCGAGGTTCTGGATGCCGTGCTTGGCGGCAGCTTTTTTGTTGCATGGCCGGGTGTTGTGGGGCTGCGCAGCCAGCTTGAGCAGATGCTGGCAAGTGCGCTTGGCGCGCCGGGTGGCGGCTATGAACAGGCGCTCGACGCAGCGCGTCGCTGGGCGCATGAATGGCAGTTCCGCATCGGTGTCCACCATCTGCGCAGCCTGATCGGCGCCGAAGAGGCGGGTGGGCAATACGCAGATATCGCCGATGCTGCGGTCGCGGCGTTGTTCCCGGTGGTCGCGGCCGAGTTCGCGCGCCGCCATGGTCCCCCTCCGGGTCGGGGGGCGGTGGTTCTGGGCATGGGCTCGCTTGGGGCGCGGCAGCTTAACGCCTCGTCCGACCTTGACCTGATCGTTATCTATGATGCCGCCGGGCAGGATGCCTCCGATGGGTCGAAGCCTTTGGCAGCGCGCGCCTATTACGCCCGGCTTACACAGGCGGTCATCACGGCGCTTTCTGCGCCAACCTCTGCCGGGCGGCTGTTCGAGGTCGATATGCGCCTGCGTCCCTCGGGACGGCAGGGACCGGTTGCGACCTCGGTGCAGAGCTTCCGCGACTACCAGATGACCGAGGCATGGACATGGGAACATCTGGCCCTGACCCGCGCCCGGGTGATCGGCGGCTGCGGGGCAGAGGCTGACGAACTGGCCGATGAGGTCGAAGCATTGCGGGTCGAGGTTTTGCGCAGCCGCGGCACCGACCCCCGCGTGATGCCCGACCTGGCCGAGATGCGAGCCCGGATCTTTGCCGCCAAAGCCCCCGATGGCGCGTGGGAGGCCAAGATTGGTCGCGGTCGATTGCAGGACATTGAATTGCTTGCGCAATGTTTTGCATTGCAGGCCGGCTCTCCGGTACGGGCGGCACAGGGACAGTTGCGTATCGGGCCGCGAACCGGGCTGATCGGGCGTGATCAGGCGGAAAAACTGGCTTCGGCCCGGCGTTTTCTTTGGGGGCTGCAATGTTCGGGGCGGTTGCTGACTGACCGGCCAATCGACATGGATAATCTTGGCAAGGGCGGGCAGGCATTTCTGCTGCGCGAGACCGGCACCGCCTCGCTTGAGGATCTGGCCGCGCGGCTGGCTGAAACGGTCGAAACGGCGGGCGCGATCATTGATGATGTGCTGGCCGAGGCCAAGGTTCAGACGCAATAGCCGCACCTTATCCGACCCTGCTGATAGCGTGCAGTGCCCGCACCCGGCCCGTGGTCTGTTGCCCAGCCGCCACCTGACCATTCGCATTGGCAGAGCTGCTAAGGGGAATAGGTTCGCGAGAGATTACTGTTTCAGCCGCTTCGTCGTGGTTGGCATCAAAAATGCCGTGCTGGGTCTTGTCCCAGTAAAAGGGCTTGGCCACCAGTTCATAAACCGCCTTCCACGCTGCCAGACAGCCAAGGGGAAAGTACAGGTGCATCGTCGGTACCCAAGGGGTCAGGTGGCGGTGCTCACGTCCCCGGACCGCCCACAGGCCAATGGCGACGTTCAAAAGCTCGGATGCGACGAACAGGCTGAAAAGCACAGGGATGGCATTGCCGCCCCACAGCCCTGCCAGCACATTGCGCATCGGATGGGGCAGGCCAAGGCTGAGCAGCCAAAAGCTCCACAGTACTGGCGCGAACAGATATTGAGAGACTGCAGCGAAAAGCTGTGCCTGCAACCCGATAAAGCGCCGTGACCCAAGATCGCGCCACAGACCCACCGGGTCGCGCATATGCACGCCCCAAGTCATGGCAAAGCCCTTGAGCCAGCGCGAGCGCTGCTTGACCCAGGGGATAAGGCGGCAGTTCGCCTCTTCATGCGTGACGGTGTCGAGCATTTGGGTGCGGTAGCCGCGCCGGGTCAGCCGCACGCCCAGATCGGCGTCCTCGGTGACGTTCCAGGCGTCCCACGCGCCGACCGCCTCAAGTGCGTCGCGGCGGAAAAACAGTGTCGTCCCGCCAAGCGGCACCACCAGGTCAAGTGCTGCCGCCCCGGCCAGCGTGCCGCGAAACCATGAGGCATATTCGATGGTAAATGCGCGCGCGAGCCAGTTGGTGCGCGGGTTGTAATAGTCGAGAACGCCTTGCAGGCAGGCGACCTCCGGCGGGGCAAAGTGAAAACCGCGCGCGACCTTATGAAGCTGTTCAGGTTCGGGGCGGTCCTCGGCATCCCAGACGCCAATGATCGAGCCACGGCAAAAGTTCAGCGCATAATTCAGCGCCCGTGGTTTGGTGCGGACCGGACCATCAGGCACTTTCACCACGCGCAGCCAATGCGGCAGCCGGCTGTCGTCAAGCGCCTCGCATGTGATGCGATCGCTTTCTTCGACCACGATCAGGATATCCATCAGCTCACGCGGATAGTTCAGCCTCGACAGCCGCCCGATCAGCTTGTCGGCGATATCGGCCTCGGCAAACAGGGGCACCATGACCGAAATCACTGGCAAAGGCGCTTTCATTTCGGGCGGGCTGGTCGCGCCTTGGGCCATGGCGCGCGCCTCACGCCGCATCTTGCGGGTTTGGCGCAGAATCGCGGCAAAGGAGCAAATCTTCAGCGCAGTCGAGGCGATCAGCGCCAGAACCGCCCAACCGGTCAGCACCGCAATGAAGCCGATCGGAGCCAGCGTGAGGCCAAGAACTGCGGCGAGAATCAGCAAGCCAGCGATCCAGGCGGTTCGGCCTTCGTTACGGGTGCGGCAGCTTTCCCGGGGTGGCACACAGGTTTCGGCCTTACGCACAAGCGATGTGCGGCGCAGGGCCAGAATCGCCTCACGTGCCGCATTTTCCGAACACAGCAGCATGCGCACGGTGCCAAAACCGGGTGGCAGGCGGGTTTGCAGTGCCTCGAACTCTTCGGGCCGGGCGGTGGCGATGAAGGTCACACCGCCGATCCGCCGCCATGGCACCACGCCTGCGGTAAGGCAAAGCTGCGCGCCCAATGTGTCGATCAACCTCGGATCGGGCGGCAGCGCCTTGAGATCCAGCACATTCGTGCGCCATTGCCGCGAGAGGGCGCGGATCAGCGCCTCTTCCTTGACCCAGCCATGGGCAAGCAGAATTTCCCCCAGCCGCGCCTGCTGCCGCTGGCGTATCATCAGCGCCTTGAGCAGATTTGCCGGCTCGACTGCGCCATCCTCGATCAGGATCTGGCCCAGTGGCCGCAGGTCGCGGGCAGAAACAAGCGCCCCCTGAGCTGGGACAGCAGCAGGCAGAATGTCCCGGTCGGGCCTGAATGGAGCAATGCGGGCCAATGCGTATTCCCTTGCTGGGTCACGATGGCCCCTCTCTGCCACGGAGAAGGTTAAGATGAGGTTAACCGGGCCGGGTCAGCCCCGCCCGGTCCGAAAATCAGGCGCGACGGGCCCGCATCGCCTCGGTAAAACGCTCGAACAGATAGGCACTGTCCTGCGGGCCGGGGCTGGCCTCGGGGTGATACTGTACCGAGAACACGGGCTTGTCGGCCACGCGCAGCCCGCAGTTCGACCCGTCGAACAGGCTGACATGGGTCTCGATCACGCCTTTGGGCAGGGTTTGGGCATCGACGGCGAAACCGTGGTTCATCGAGGTGATTTCGACCTTGCCGGTCTCGACATCCTTGACGGGGTGGTTCGCACCGTGGTGGCCGTGGTTCATCTTGATGGTCCTGGCGCCAAGCGCCAGCGCCAGCATCTGATGGCCAAGGCAGATGCCAAAGATCGGCATATCCCTGCGCAACAGTTCCTGAATCATCGGCACGGCATATTCGCCGGTCGCTGCCGGGTCACCCGGGCCGTTTGACAGAAAAATGCCCTCGGGATCATGGGCCAGCACTTCCTCGGCCGTGGCGGTGGCAGGCAGGACCGTCACATCGGCCCCGCTTTGTGCCAGCGAGCGCAGGATGTTGCGTTTCGCGCCATAATCGACGGCAACCACGCGGAAGGGTCTGCTCTCGTTGGTTTTGCCGAAGGTGTCGGGCCAGGACCACAGCCCTTCGTCCCAGCGATAGCTTTGCCGGCAGCTGACCTCTTTGGCGAGATCCAGCCCGACGAGACCTTTCCATTCGCGCGCCTTGGCGACCATAGCGGCGATGTCGAAGTTACCCTGCGGGTCATGGGCCAGCACCACGTGGGGCGAGCCCTGCTGGCGGATCGCGCGGGTCAGGCGGCGGGTGTCGATGCCGCCGATCCCGATACGGCCACGCCGCTCCATCCACTGGACGAGATCCGAGGAAGCCCGCCAGTTCGACGGTTCGGTCGGGTCCCATTTCACCACGATCCCCGAGGCGACAGGCTCGGGCGCCTCATCATCTTGCCCGGTCACACCGGTGTTGCCGATATGGGGGAAGGTAAAGGTCACGATCTGGCTGGCATAAGAGGGATCAGTCATGATCTCCTGATAGCCGGTCATCGCGGTGTTGAAGACCAGTTCGGCCACCACCTCCCCGACCGCGCCGAAGCCCTGGCCGTGGAACACGGTGCCGTCGGCAAGCGCAAGACATGCGGTCGGTTTCTGGGGCATCGTCGATCTCCGGGTAAATCGGCGGGAACCTAGGTAAAGGGCGGACGGGCGTCAAGGCAGGACTGGCACCTTGATACGGAACTTTGACGTGTGGTCGGGGTTGAGGCATGGCTTGACGGCAAGGACGAAGCCGGGCACCACCCGGCGGAATTCATCCAGCGAGGACCATATGGGATTGCGCGAGCGTATTCTGGCTGACACCAAAGAAGCGATGAAGGCCAAGGACTCGGCGCGGCTGTCGACGCTGCGGCTGATCTCGGCCGCGATCAAGGATCGTGAGATTGCCGCCCGGACCGGGGGCGGGGACGAGGCGGGACTGAGCGAGGCCGATCTGACCGCCATCCTGTCCAAGATGGTCAAGCAGCGCCAGGAATCAGCCAAAGCCTATGAAGAGGGCGGCCGGCTGGAGCTGGCCGAGCGCGAACTGGAAGAGATCCGCGTGATCCAATCCTATCTGCCGCGCCAGCTTGACGAGGAAGAGACCCGCGCCGCCATCGAAAAAGCCATTGCCGACTTGGGGGCCGAGTCGATCCGTGACATGGGCCGTGTCATGGCTGAGCTGCGCAGCCGCTATGCCGGGCAGATGGATTTTGGCGCTGTCGGCCCGATGATCAAAGACCGGCTGATGAAGTGACAACCCGCCCCTGATTCTCGGGTCAGGGGCCGCGTTGCGCCCGCTTCGATTCTGAAAACATGCTTTTCCGGATTCGGAACTGATACAATTATTCCCGCAACGGGCAAAAGCTCGTGTGGGATGCGGGTTTCTGTTTACATGCGCCCCGACTCGCCGCCAAAGACGCGAGTTGAAAGCGCCCGGTGAGGCGCTGCCATCAGGAGGACGGGCGATGAAAGCATTGGTGCTAGAGGAAAAGGGCAAGCTGTCGCTGCGGGATTTTGACATCCCCGGTACGCTCGGGCCCAGGGATGTGCGGATCAAGACGCATACGGTCGGGATCTGCGGCTCGGACGTGCATTACTATACCCATGGCAAGATCGGCCATTTCGTCGTCAATGCGCCCATGGTTCTGGGGCATGAAGCCTCGGGCACGGTGATTGGGGTCGGGGCCGAGGTCACCCATCTTAAGCCCGGCGACCGCGTCTGCATGGAGCCGGGGATCCCCGATCCGACCTCGCGGGCATCAAAGCTTGGGATCTATAACGTTGATCCGGCCGTGACCTTCTGGGCGACGCCGCCGATCCATGGCTGCCTGACGCCCGAGGTGATCCATCCTGCTGCCTTTACCTACAAGCTGCCCGACTCGGTCAGTTTTGCAGAGGGTGCGATGGTCGAACCTTTTGCTATCGGCATGCAGGCGGCCCTGCGGGCGCGCATCCAGCCGGGCGACGTGGCGGTGGTCACTGGCGCCGGTCCCATCGGGATGATGGTGGCGCTGGCGGCGCTGGCTGGGGGGTGCGCACGGGTGGTTGTCGCCGATCTCGCGCAGCCCAAGCTGGACATTATCGGTGCCTATGACGGTATCGAATGCGTCAACATCCGCAATCGTCCCCTGGTCGAGGCGGTGGCCGAGGTGACTGACGGCTGGGGCGCTGACATCGTCTTTGAATGCTCGGGCGCGGCTCCGGCGATCCTTGGCCTGCCTGCGCTGGCGCGGCCGGGTGGGGCGATCGTGCTGGTGGGCATGCCTGTCGATCCGGTCCCGGTAGATATCGTCGGTCTGCAGGCGAAAGAGCTGCGGATCGAGACCGTTTTCCGCTATGCCAATGTCTATGACCGGGCGATTGCGCTGATCGCCTCGGGCAAGGTGGATCTCAAGCCGCTGATCTCGGCCACGCTGCCGTTCGAAGACAGCATTGCCGCCTTTGATCGTGCGGTCGAGGCGCGCGAGACCGATGTTAAGCTACAGATCGTGATGCCGGAGTAAGGCCATGTATCTTGGACTGGACCTCGGCACTTCGGGCATCAAGGCGATGCTGGTCGATGAGACCTTTGCCCCTGTGGGTGTCGCCCATGCCGCACTGACCGTCAGCCGTCCCCATGCGGGCTGGTCCGAACAGGCCCCAGCCGACTGGATCGCCGGGGCAGAGGCGGCGATTGCCACGCTGTTGCGGGATCATCCGCAGGAAATGACCCGGCTGCAGGCCATTGGCCTGTCGGGCCATATGCATGGGGCTGTGCTGCTTGATGCTGCGGATCAGGTGCTGCGGCCCTGTATCCTGTGGAACGATGGCCGCTCGGGCCGACAATGCGCCGAACTGACCGGGCGCGCAGATTTCCACGGCATCGCCGGCAATCTGGTGATGGCGGGCTTTACTGCGCCGAAACTGCTGTGGGTCGCGCAAAATGAACCCGAGGTGTTCGAGCGCACGGCCAAGGTTCTGCTGCCCAAGGATTACCTGCGGCTGTGGCTGACGGGCGAACATGTGGCCGAAATGTCGGATGCCGCAGGCACGCTGTGGCTGGATGTCGGCAAGCGCGACTGGTCGGATGCTTTGCTGACGGCCACCGGGCTTACGCGTGCCCATATGCCTGCGCTTGTCGAGGGCAGCGATGTCTCGGGCCACCTGCGCGCCGACCTGGCCGAGCGCTGGGGCATCGCGCGTGTCCCTGTGGCGGGTGGTGGTGGCGACAACGCGGCCACGGCCTGCGGTATGGGGGTGATGACGCCGGGTACGGGCTTTCTGTCGCTGGGAACCTCGGGTGTGCTTTTCGCTGCGACCGAGGCTTATGCGCCGAACACTGCCGACGCCGTGCATACCTTCTGTCACGCCGTGCCGCAGACCTGGCATCAGATGGGGGTGATCCTGTCCGCGACCGACAGCATGACCTGGCTGTCCGAGATCACGGGCAAGACTGTCCCCGGACTTGCCGCGCTGGTGACCGAGGTGAAAGAGCCGTCGCCCGTCACGTTCCTGCCTTACCTTTCGGGTGAGCGTACGCCCCTGAACGATCCCGACGCGACCGGCGCCTTCCTTGGTCTGCGCCGCGCTACGGGCCTTGCCGATCTGGCGCAAGCGGCGATGGAGGGCGTGGCCATGGCCTTTGCCGATTGCGTCCATGCTTTGCGCAAGGCCGGCACTTCGATCGAGGCGGCCTATGCGGTTGGCGGCGGCGCGCGTTCGCAGGCCTGGCTGAGGATCATGGCCTCGGCGACCGGGCTGACGCTGCTTGAGCCGGAGGACGGCGATTTTGGTGCTGCCTTTGGTGCGGCAAAACTGGCGGCGTCATGCGCGACTGGCGACACCTCCGAACGTATCTTTGCCAAACCTGCTGTGCGTGCTGAAATCAGACCCGATGCCGGATTGGCGCAGGCCTATGCGAAAAAGTATGAGATGTATCATACTGCTTGGCCGTGTTTGCGGGATCTGACCGCGCCCGCTTCCTGACCGCCGGGCGGGGGTAGCTTTCAGGAAAGCAGGCCCATGTCGCTGCATTGCGGCATGGGTCTTTTGCGTCGTGGGAGCAGCGTGACGTGATGGAACTTGAAGGATTATTCAATTTCTACGCAGATACTGGCAAAAAAGTATCGGTATTTTCTTGCCTCTGATGTGGAGATGCGCGGGTTGTGAAGCCTATGTTTGCTGAACGTTCGCGGCTGCCGGTCAGGGGAATCGCAGCTCGCAAGGGGGGAAGGTGAATGCAACCCGATCTGGAACTGGTCCATATCCGCAAAGGCGAATCCTTCGCCGCGTGGATGCATGGCTATCCGTTCCGCACGGTGCGCTGGCACTACCACCCCGAATATGAAATTCACCTCGTCGTCGCCACGTCGGGTACGTTTTATATCGGCGACCATGTGGGCAGTTTTCAGCCCGGCCAGCTGATCATGACGGGGCCGAACCTGCCGCAGAACTGGATCAGCGACATCGCGCCGGGCGAGGCTGTGCCGCTGCGCTCGCTGGTCATCCAGTTCCCCGAGGCTTTTATCGAGGGGGCAAGCGCCTCTATGGCCGAGATGGAGGCGCTGCGTCCGCTGCTGGATCGCTCGCGTCGTGGCCTGCTGTTTGATGACGAGACCAGCGCCCGTGTTCGTCCGCTGATGGAACGGCTGGTCGAGGCGCAGGGGCTGCGCCGTCTGGCGCTGTTCTGGGAAATCCTTGATCACCTTGCCAACGCGCCGGAATATGAGGTGCTGGCAAGCCTCAGCTTTGAGCTGGATCTGACGCGCATCAGTGACGGCGGCATCAATCGGGCGCTGTCCTATCTGCGCGAACATCTGACCGAGCAGATCGAAGAGGCCGGGCTGGCCGAGATGGTCGGCCAAAGCCAGAGCGCCTTTTCCCGTGCGTTCAAGCGCCATACCGGCACGACGCTGGTGCGCTATCGCAATCAGCTGCGTATCGATCTGGCTTGCCAGATGCTGCTGACCGTCCCCGAAATCAAGGTGGCCGAGATTTGCTATGAGGTCGGGTTTTCGAACCTGTCGAACTTTAACCGGCATTTCCTTAAGCTGAAGGGAATGTCGCCCTCGCAGTTCCGCGCGACTTTTGCGGCCCAGAAGGCAATGGTCATGGCGGACTGACACAAACCGATATCGCGGAATTCACCAATTCGGGCGGCGCGGCGCCGTCCGGAGACGCGCAGGCTTTGCCTGCTTTCATTCAGATGGGAGGGAACCCTGATGAGATCCAAACTTCTTACCGCTTCGGCTGCGCTTGCGCTGCTGGCAGCCCCGGCGCTGGCTCAGGACAAGCTGAAAATCGGCATGACCTTCCAGGAGCTGAACAACCCCTACTTCGTCTCGATGCAAGAGGCGCTGAAAGAGGCGGCCGCCAGCCTGGGCGCCGAGGTGGTCGTGACCGACGCGGGCCATGACGTCGCCAAGCAGATCTCGGATGTCGAGGACATGCTGCAGCAAAATATCGACATCCTGCTGCTGAATCCCACGGACAGCGCCGGGATCGAGGCCGCGGTGCATGCCGCCAAGGCTGCCGGTGTGACCGTCGTTGCGGTCGATGCGAATGCGAACGGCCCGGTCGACACCTTTGTCGGCTCGAAAAACCGTGATGCGGGCTACATGTCCTGCAAATACCTGGGCGAAACCCTTGAAGGCAAAGGCGAGGTCGCGATCCTTGACGGTATCCCGGTCGTGCCGATCCTGCAGCGCGTCGAGGGCTGCAAGGCCGCGCTGGAAGAGTTCCCGGAAATCAAGCTGGTCGATACGCAGAACGGCCGTCAGGACCGCTCGGTCGCACTGGGTGTGGTCGAGAACATGATCCAGTCGCATCCGAACCTGGCCGGTATCTTTTCGGTGAACGACGGCGGCGCGATGGGTGCTCTGGCTGCGATCCAGGGTTCGGGCAAGGATATCAAGCTGGTGTCGGTCGATGGCGCGCCCGAAGCGATCAAGGCAATCACCGAAGGCGGCCCGTTCATCGAAACCACTGCCCAGTTCCCGCGTGATCAGGTGCGCGTCGGCCTGGCCTTGGCACTGGCCCAGAAATGGGGCGCTCGTGTCGTGCCGAAAGAAGTCCCGATTGATGTTATGGTCGTGGACAAGGAAAACGCGGCTGACTTCAGCTGGTAAGGGTTCCTCCCCGCGCCCGCCCTCGCATCATGCGGGGGCGGGAGTTTTCCCAGCCATTCAGGAGGGCATCATGCTGGAACTGAAGGGAATCCGCAAAAGCTTTGGCAAGATCGAGGTCCTTCACGGCGTCGATCTGGATGTCCGCGCGGGCGAAGTTCATGCCCTTCTGGGCGAGAACGGCGCGGGCAAGTCCACGCTGATGAAGATCCTTTGCGGCATCATCCAGCCCAGCGAGGGCAAGATTCTCATCAACGGGGCTGAACGCCAT
This sequence comes from Paracoccus sp. J56, assembly GCF_019633685.1. Taxonomy (NCBI): domain Bacteria; kingdom Pseudomonadati; phylum Pseudomonadota; class Alphaproteobacteria; order Rhodobacterales; family Paracoccaceae; genus Paracoccus; species Paracoccus sp. J56. The sequence continues at coordinate 122,085 of NZ_JAFL01000002.1, read as the reverse complement.
TTTGCCGATTACGATCAGGCCATCGCTGCCGGGATCGGTATCGTGTTTCAGGAATTCAGTCTGATCCCGTGGCTGGACGCGGTCGAAAACATGTTTCTGGCGCGCGAGATCCGCAACCGCTTTGGCATGTTGAACCGCAAGGCCATGCACAGGCGCGCGGCCGGGATCATGCGCCAGCTTGCGGTTGATGTGCCGCTGGATGTGCCGGTGCATCGCCTGTCGGTGGCCGAGCAGCAATTTGTAGAAATCGCCAAGGCGCTGTCGCTCAATGCCCGGATTCTGGTGCTGGACGAGCCGACCGCGACCCTGACACCCTCTGAGGTCGAGCACCTTTTCAAGGTGATGCGCGAACTGCGCAAACAGGGCGTGGCGATCATCTTTATCTCGCATCACCTCGAAGAAATCTTCGAGATTTGTGACCGTATCACCGTCTTGCGCGACGGCGAATTCGTCGGCTCATGTGCGGTGTCCGGGGTCGATAACGACCGGCTGGTCGAAATGATGGTCGGCCGCCGGATCGAGAATAATTTCCCGGCCAAGGTGCCGGTGCCGTCCCCGGCCCCCGTGGTTATCGACGTTGAGGAGCTGCAACTGAAAAAAGGCGGGCCCGTCTCGCGCTTTCAGCTTCGCAAGGGCGAGATACTGGGGTTTGCCGGGCTGGTCGGTTCGGGTCGTACGGAAACCGTGCTTGCCATGCTGGGCGCCGGGCCAGTGCAGCGTTGCCGGCTGCGCCTGAACGGGACGCAGAAACGCTTTCGCGGCCCTGATGAGGCGCTGGCAGCTGGCATCGGCCTGTTGCCCGAAAGCCGCAAAGAACAGGGGCTGATCACCAGCTTTTCCATCCTGCAAAACGTTTCGCTGAACAATTACGGCAAATATCGCAAGAACCACTGGTTCATCGACCTGAAGAAAGAGCTGGCTGCGACCAGGACCGCCATGGCGCAGGTGCGTGTCAAGGCGCAGGGTCCGCATGCCCGCGTTGACACGCTGTCGGGCGGGAACCAGCAAAAGGTCGTCATTGCCCGCTGGCTGAACCACGACATGCAGGTTTTGATCTTTGACGAGCCGACGCGCGGTATCGACGTCGGCGCCAAGGCCGAGATCTATGCCCTGATGCGCGAATTCACCCAAAAGGGCGGCTCGATCATCATGATCTCATCCGAACTGCCCGAAGTGATCGGCATGTCCGACCGGGTCTGCGTGTTCCGCTCGGGCGGGCTCGTCGCCACGGTCGAGGGCGACCAGATCGAATCCGAAACCATCATGACCCATGCTACGACCGGGAGAGTTGAACATGTCGCATGACGCAAGCACCGGCGCGGCCGGCAAAACCGGCGGCCTGACGCTTGGCCGCCTGCTGCAATCGCCTCTGGCGCTGCCGCTGATCGGGCTGATCGTCGTCTCGATCCTGATGGGGCTGGCCAGCGACAACTTCTTTACCCTCAACAACATCCTCAACGTGCTGCGGCAGGTGTCGGTGGTCGGCATCCTTGCCGTCGGCATGACCTTTGTGATCCTGACCGGTGGGATCGACCTGTCGGTCGGCGCGGTCATGGCGCTGGTCGGCACGCTGAGCGCGGGGATGATGGTGAACATGGGTGTCCCCGCCGCTGCGGCGCTGGCGCTGGGGCTGCTGATCGGCCTTGGCATCGGGCTGGCCAACGGGGTGCTGGTCGCATGGGGCCGGATGCCGGCGATCATCGTGACCCTTGCCACCATGGGCATGGCGCGCGGCCTTGGCCTGATCTACTCGGGCGGCTATCCGATCAGCGGTATCCCCAGCTGGATTTCGTGGTTCGGCGTTGGCCGCATCGGCATCATCCCGGTGCCGGTCGTGATCATGGTGGCGATTTATGCCGTCGCTTGGGTGCTTTTGCAGCGGACCGCCTTTGGCCGCCACGTCTATGCCCTTGGCGGGAACGAGAACGCGGCGCGGCTTTCGGGCGTCAAGACCCAGCGCGTCAAGCTGGCGGTCTATGGCATCTCGGGCCTGACTTCGGCGCTGGCCGCGGTGATTCTGACCGGCCGTCTGATGAGCGGCCAGCCCAACGCAGGCGTGGGGTTCGAACTGGACGCCATCGCTGCCGTGGTTCTGGGCGGCACCGCGATTGCGGGCGGGCGCGGGCTGATCCTTGGCACGCTGATCGGGGCGGTGCTGCTTGGCATCCTGAACAACGGTCTGAACCTTATGGGCATCAACCCCTATCTGCAGGATGTCATCAAGGGCGCGATCATCCTGCTGGCCATCTATATCGGGCGCGAATGGCGCTGAGCCACGCCCAACGAATTGATAAGACAGGAGAACGGAATGTCTGAATCTCTGGACGGGAAAATTGCCGTCATCACTGGCGCGGCTTCTGGGATCGGCCTTGCCACCACTCAGCGCCTGCTGGACCGGGGCGCCACCCTGGTCATGGTGGACTGGAACGAGGCGGCGCTGAACGAGCTCGCCTCCAAACTGGGCGACCGGGTCATCACTCAGGTCACGAACCTGATTGATGAGAAAAGCTGCAATGCCATGATCCCCGAGATTCTGGCAAAGGTCGGACACATCGACATCCTTTACTGCAACGCCGGGACCTATATCGGCGGCGATCTGACCGAGACGACGCCCGAGGCGATCGACCGTATGCTGAACCTCAACGTCAATGCGGTGATGAAGAACGTCCACGCCGTGGTGCCGCATATGACCCAGCGCAAGACCGGCGATATCGTCGTCACCTGCTCGATCGCAGGCCATTTCCCGACCTGGTGGGAGCCGGTCTATTCCGGCTCGAAATGGGCGATCACCAGCTTTGTGCAGGGCATGCGGCGCCAGATGATCCCGCATGGTGTGCGGGTCATGCAGGTCTCGCCCGGGCCGGTGGTTTCGGCGCTGCTTGCCGACTGGCCCGAGGAAAACCTGCGCAAGGCCAAAGAGACGGGCAGCCTGATCGACCCCGAAGAGGTCGCCGATGCGGTCGAATACATGCTGACCCGCAAACGCACCGTGACCATCCGCGACATGCTGGTGCTGCCCACCAACTTTGATCGCGTCTGACCCGCAGGACCCGGAACAGGGGAGGCATCATGGACCAGTATCTGATCGGTATCGACGTCGGCACAGGATCGGCGCGGGCTGGTGTGTTTGACCGCAAGGGCAATCTGATCGCCACAGCCCGCCGCCAGATCGAGATGCACCGCGAACGCGGTATCATCGCCGAACAGTCCAGCGAGCAGGTCTGGCGGGCGGTCTGCGACTCTGTCCGGGAAAGCGTGACCCGTGCCGGGATCGACCCGGCGCAGGTCACGGGCATCGGTTTCGATGCCACCTGCTCTCTGGTCGTGCGGGGCGAGGGTGAGGCGACGCTGCCCGTCGGCGATCCCGCCCACCCTGAGCGTGACATCATCGTCTGGATGGACCATCGCGCCGTCGAACAGGCCGAGCGTATCAACGCCCAGGGCCATGAGGTGCTGAAATATGTCGGCACCCGCATCTCGCCCGAGATGGAGACGCCCAAGCTTTTGTGGCTGCGCGAGAACCGTCCCGAGGTATATGCCGCTGCGGCGCATTTCTTTGATCTTACCGATTTTCTGACCTGGAAAGCGACCGGCGCGCTTGAGCGTTCGGCCTGCACGGTGACCTGCAAATGGACCTATCTTGCCCACGAGGGTCGCTGGGACGCGGATTATTTCCGCCAGATCGGACTTGAGGATCTGGCGGAACAGGGATTTGCCCGTATCGGGGCGCGTGTCGTCGACCCGGGCACCCCGCTTGGTCACGGTCTGACCAAGGCCGCTGCAAGCGCCATGGGGCTGCGCCCGGGGACCGCGGTGGCGGCAGGGCTTATCGACGCCCATGCCGGAGGGGTCGGCACGGTTGCCGCCGGGGGGGATGCGACGACATGCCTTGGCTATGTCTTTGGTACCTCATCCTGCACCATGACGACGACGCGAGAGCCGGCCTTTGTGCCGGGGGTCTGGGGGCCCTATTACTCGGCCATGGTGCCCGGCATGTGGCTGAACGAAGGTGGGCAATCTGCCGCCGGTGCCGCCATCGACCAGCTGGTGCAATTGCATCCGGCCACGGGTGAGGCGTCTGCGCTGGCCGAGGCGGCGGGCAAGTCCTTGCCGCAGTGGCTGGCGGACCGGGCGCTTGAACTTGCGGGCTCGGCCGCCGACGCGGTGCGCCTTGCCGATGAGCTGCATGTTGTGCCCGAGTTCCTGGGCAACCGTGCGCCCTTTGCTGACCCCCATGCCCGCGCCGTCATTATGGGGCAGGGGATGGAGACCGGCCCGGATTCGCTGGTCGCGCTTTACGTCGCCGGCATTTGCGGCCTTGGCTACGGATTGCGCCAGATCATCGAGACCCAGGCCGCCCATGGCGCGCCGGTCGAAACGATCAGCGTCAGCGGTGGTGCGGGTGCGCATCCATTGACGCGGCAGCTTCTGGCTGATGCGACCATGCTGCCGGTCGAGGTGACCGAATGCGCCGAGCCGGTGCTGCTTGGCTCGGCCATGCTTGGGGCGGTGGCGGCGGGTGTCTACCCCGATCTGCATACCGCAATGCCTGCCATGTCGCGTGTCGCCACGCGCTGCGTTCCTGACCCGGCCACCCGCGCGCGGCAAGAGGCGCGCTATGCCGCCTTTCTGGCGCTGCAATCCGTGGCGCGGCAGATCCGCTCGTCGATGGCGGCCCTGCCATCCAACTGAATATGTGAGGAAACATGCAATTCTCGGGCAAGACCGTCATCATCACCGGTGCGGGCAAGGGCATCGGCCGCGCCTGCGCCCAGCTCATGGCCCAGCGTGGGGCCAAGGTCGTGGCATTAAGCCGGACCCAATCCGATCTCGACAGCCTGCGCGATGAATTCGGTGCGCATGGCATCCGCGTCGATCTGGCCGATCCGGCCGCTGCACGTGCCGCGATGGCCGAGGCCGGGACCGCCGACTATCTGATCAACAGCGCCGGTATCAACGTGCTGGAAAGCGTGCTCGACATGACCGAGGCCGGATATGAGGCGGTTTTGGGCATCAACCTGCGCGCGGCGCTGATCTGCTGTCAGGAATTCGCCCGCGCCCGGGTTGCTGCGGGTGGCGGTGGCGCAATCGTCAATATCACCTCGATCGCTGGTCATCGCGGTTTTCAGGACCACTTGTGTTATGCAGCCTCGAAGGCCGGGCTTGAGGGGGCGACCCGTGTGCTGGCCAAGGAACTGGGACCGCATGGCATCCGCGTGAATGCGGTTGCGCCGACCATCACCCTGACCGAACTGGCGGCTGAGGCCTGGTCGGACCCGGCGAAAAGCCAGCCGATGATGGTGCGTCACCCGCTGAACCGCTTTGCCGAGGCCGAAGAGGTCGCGCAGGCCATCGCGCTGCTGCTGTCCTCGGACAGCAGCATGGTGTCGGGCGCGGTGCTGCCCGTGGATGGCGGCTTTCTGGCGGTCTGAAAAATCGCGCGGCAAGGCGGGTTGGTACCGGCTTGCGCCATCAGCATTTTCCCGATTCCCGCGGGTGGCTGCCGAGTGATAAACGAGTGTCGGCGCATCCCAAGCGCATGCCAGGCAGGGCATGACGGGGATGCGCCTTTTTTGTTTTCGATGGCTGCTGGCGGGGGATTTTCTTCGCCCCGTAACGGCTTGGACAGTCAAGATATGCCCTCACCGGTTGCCATAGCGAAGCTGCGGTTTTGCTGAAAAGAGGCACATGCCAGGCAAACGGGCAGCGGCGCGGGGCGCGGCCCGGACGGGGTATGCCGCCCCCATCCCTTATCTACAAGTCGGTTGCATTCTGCGAGGGCCGCCGATTAGTGTCAGGAAACAGAACGAACAAGCAAGGGAACAGGGAGCCCGCATGGTGACTGCGCAGCCCGGCAACGACGCATTCGTCGTTTTTGACCACGTCCAAAAAAGCTATGATGGTCAAACACTTGTCGTAAAGGATCTGAACCTGACCATCGGCAAGGGCGAGTTCCTGACGATGCTCGGCCCCTCGGGTTCGGGCAAGACCACCTGTCTGATGATGCTGGCTGGCTTTGAGACGGCGACGCATGGCGAAATCCGGCTTGATGGCAAAAATATCAACGATGTGCCCCCGCATAAGCGTGGCATCGGCATGGTGTTTCAGAACTACGCGCTTTTCCCCCACATGACGGTGGGAGAGAATCTGTCCTTTCCGCTGGAAGTGCGCGGCATGACCAAGAGCGAGCGCGAATCGCGCATCGCCCGCGCCCTCGACATGGTTCAGATGGGCCAGTTCAAGAACCGTCGCCCGGCCCAGCTTTCAGGCGGGCAGCAGCAGCGTATCGCCCTGGCGCGGGCGCTGGTCTTTGACCCCAAGCTGGTGCTTATGGACGAACCGCTCGGTGCGCTCGACAAGCAGCTGCGCGAGCATATGCAGTTCGAGATCAAGGCACTGCATGACCGTCTGGGCATTACGGTGGTCTATGTCACCCATGATCAGGGCGAGGCGCTGACCATGTCGGACCGTATCGCGGTCTTTAACGACGGCCGTATCCAGCAGCTTGCCCCGCCCGCCGTGCTTTATGAGCAGCCCGAAAACAGCTTTGTCGCCGGTTTTATCGGCGAAAACAATGCGCTGCGCGGCAAGATTGAGCAGCTTCAGGACGATAAGGCGCTGGTGCGGCTGGGCAATGGCGACCTGATCGACGCCACCGCCGTCAACATCCGCGAGACCGGGCAAGAGACCACCGTTTCGATCCGCCCGGAACGGGTCGAATTCAAGCCTGAGCTGATGCCCGCCGGTGCCCATACGCTTGAGGCGCATGTCGTGGACGTGATCTATATGGGCGACATCCTGCGCGCGCGCCTCAAGGTGGCGGGGCAGGACGATTTCGTCATGAAATACCGCAATACCCTTGGCCAGGTGAAGCTGACACCCGGCCAGACGATCCGGATCGGCTGGCATCCCGAAGACGCCCGCGCCCTCGATCCGGTCTGAGTGTGCATCCAGCAAGGAACCACGGAGTTATGATGAAACGCACGTTGATACTGACTTCTGCGCTGATCGCCTTCGCTGCCTCTGCTCAGGCGCAGGACAAGCAGCTGAACCTGCTGTCCTGGGGTGGGGCTTATGGCAACAGCCATGTCCAGGCTTACGTGAAGCCCTTCGAGGCCAAGACCGGCATCAAGGTCGCGGTTTCGGACGCGGACAACCCTGCCACGCCCATCAAGGGCCAGGTCGAGGCTGGTAACGTCACCATCGACGTCGCCTCGGTCGAATATGCCGATGCCGTGCGCCTGTGCGACGAGGGCCTGCTGGAAGAGATCGATTCATCGATCCTGACCGCGGCGGGCGATGGCACTGCCGCTGCCGATGACTTTATCGAAGGCGCGATCACCGACTGTTTCGTCGGCACGGACGTCTATTCGATGATCCTGGCCTATGACGACAGCAAGTTCTCGGACGCGAAACCGGCTGGCCCTGCCGATTTCTTTGACACGGCCAAGTTCCCCGGCAAGCGCACCATGCGCAAGGGTGCCAAGTTCAACCTTGAGCTTGCGCTGATGGCCGATGGCGTCGCCCCCGATCAGGTCTATGAGGTGCTTGGCACCCCCGAAGGCGTGGACCGTGCCTTTGCCAAGCTGGAAACCATCAAGAACGACGTGATCTGGTGGGAAGCCGGCGCCCAGCCTCCGCAGCTTTTGGCGGATGGCGAGGTGACGATGGCCTTTGCTTTCAACGGCCGGATCTTTGACGCTGCACAGAAAGAGGGCAAACCCTTCAAGATCGTCTGGAACGGCCAGATCTATGAGATGGAGGGCTGGGTCGTGCCGAAAGGCGCCCCGAATATCGAGGCGGCCAAGGAATTCATCGCCTTCTCGACCGCGCCTGAACAGCAGGCCCGTGCGGCCGAGTTCATCAGCTACGGTCCGCCGCGCAAATCGGCCGCTGCGCTGGTCGGCAATATCGAAGGCACCGACGTTCCGATGGGGCCGAACCTGCCGACCTTTGCTGACAACATGACCGAGGCGCTGGCCTCGAATCTTGATTTCTGGGTCGATCACGACGCCGAACTGCAAGAGCGTTTCAACGCCTGGCTTGCGGCGAACTGACGCCCCTTTGATCGCCGGCCGCGGCGGGTTTCTCGCCGTGGTCATCCAAAAGCCCGAAACGGGCGCAAGAACGGCCACAAGAGCCGCAAAACCAACGGGAGTAGAACATGAGAACCAGATTGATCCTGACCACGGCCCTTTGTGGCCTGGGTCTTGCGGCTCAGGCTCAGAACCAGGAAGTCAACGTCGTGTCCTGGGGCGGAGCTTATGAAAAGTCGCAGGTCCAGGCCTATAACATGCCCTTTGCCGAAAAGACCGGCATCAAGGTAAACATGATGGCTGCCGACAACCCCGCGACGCCGCTCAAGGCCCAGGTCGAGGCCGGAAATGTCACCGGCGACGTCTTTGACATCGAGGTTTCGGACGCGATCCGCCTGTGCGACGAAGGCGCGCTGGTCGAGATTGACCCCGCCACGCTGCCGCCCGCGCCCGATGGCACCCCGGCCGAACAGGACTTTATCCCCGGCGCGTTGCGCGAATGTGCGGTGGCCAACATCTTTTGGGGCACGCCTATCGCCTTTGACACTACCAAGTTCAGCGGTGAAAAGCCCTCGACGGCAGCGGATTTCTTTGACACCGCGAAATTCCCCGGCAAACGCGGCCTGCCCAAGAACCCCAAGCGCACGCTTTATCTGGCGCTGATCGCTGACGGCGTCGCCCCCGACCAGATATATGAGGCGCTTGGCACGCCCGAGGGCGTGGATCGTGCCTTTGCCAAGCTCGACACCATCAAAAAAGACGTGGTCTGGTGGGAGGCAGGCGCCCAGCCGGTCCAGCTTTTGGCCGATGGCGAGGTGGTGATGACCACTGGCTATAACGGCCGCTTCTTTGACGCCATGGTGGGCGAGGGCAAGCCCTTCGAGATCATCTGGGACGGGCAATACATGGATATGGACATGTTCGCCATTCCCAAGGGCTCACCCAACCCCGAGGCGGCGCTGGAATATCTGAAATTCGCCACCTCGACCGAACAGCTCGCCAATCAGGCGAAATACATTGCCTATGGGCCGTCGCGCAAAAGCTCGGCGGCACTGGTCGGTCTGTATGAGGATGGCAAGACCGAGATGGGTCCGCATATGCCGACCAACGAAGAGCATATGAAGACCGCCGTCATGGACGACCCGGAGTTCTGGGCCGATCATGGTGCCGAACTGACCGAAAGGTTCAACAGCTGGCTTGCCGCCAACTGATCGCATCGCTTTCTGCGGCCCGGCTGGTCCGGGCCGCAGTCCAAGACCAAGGAACGCCTGACGAAGGATTGAGATGGCCAAAGCCCTTGACCCCCATGCCGCCATCGTGACCGAGGCCGCCGGCCCTGACGAAGGCGGCACCTTAAGGACCGCAGACGGTCGACCGCTGAAACAGGCGCTTGTGCGCAGTTCACGGCGCGCACGCCGGCGGGCCTTTCTGCTTGTTCTGCCGCTTTTGCTGTTCATTCTGATCACCTTTGTGGTGCCGATTGGGCAGATGCTGCAACGTTCGGTCAAGAATGACGGCTTTTCGGCCAATATGCCCAGTCTCAGCGCGTGGTTTCACGAAAACCCGCGCGGCACCGAGCCTGACGATGCGGCTTGGGCGGCGCTGGCCGAGGATCTGCAGGCGGCGGCCAAGGCGCGTACCATCGGCGTGGTCGGCACCCGTATCAACTATGATATGCCCGGCACGCGTTCGCTGTTCACCTCGGCAGGGCGCAAGGCCCGTTCGGGTATCGAGCCGCCCTACAAAGAGGCCATCCTTGAGATGGACCAGAAATGGGGCGATCCGAAACTATGGTCGGTGATGCGCGAGGCATCCTCGCCCTATACCTCGAATTTCTATCTGGCGGCGGTAGACCGCACCCGTGACGAACAGGGCAATATCGTCTCGGCTCCGGCGCAACAGCAGATCTATGTCAAACTGTTCATGCGCACCTTTTGGCTGTCGCTGGTCATCACCTTCATGACCTTCCTGCTGGGCTTTCCGATCGCGCATCTGCTGGCCACCCTGCCGATGCGCAGATCAAACCTGCTGATGATCCTGGTGCTTTTGCCCTTCTGGACCTCGCTGCTGGTCCGGACGACCGCGTGGATGGTGCTGTTGCAGCAGCAAGGCGTGGTCAATGATGTCCTTGTCTGGCTGGGGGTGATCGGCAACAGCCAGCGGCTACAGATGATCTTTAACCAGACGGGCACCATTATTGCGATGACGCATATCCTGCTGCCCTTCATGATCCTGCCGCTTTATTCGGTGATGCGGACCATCAACCCCTCTTACGTCCGCGCGGCCCGCAGCCTTGGTGCAACCAGCTGGACTGCATTCCGCCGGATCTATTTCCCGCAGACCCTGCCGGGGCTGGGGGCGGGGGCGTTGCTCGTCTTTATCCTTGCGGTCGGCTATTACATCACGCCGGCGCTGGTTGGCGGATCGTCGGGTCAGCTGATCTCGAACATGATCGCCATGCATATGACGCAGACGCTGAACTGGTCGATGGCTGCGGCCCTTGCCGCGCTGCTGCTGGCCGGAGTGCTGGTGCTTTACTGGGTCTATGACCGTCTTGTCGGCATCGACAATCTGAAGCTTGGGTGATCGCCATGGCTCTTCCTACCTATGCCTCTCCGCTGGAAAAAATCTGGCATTACGCATATCTGGTGATCTGCGCGGCGATCTTTTTCTTTCTGATCGCGCCGATCGTGGTGGTGATCCCGCTATCGTTCAACGCCGAGCCCTATTTCACCTTTACTGACAAGATGTTGTCCTTTGACCCCGACGGCTATTCGCTGCGCTGGTATGACAGCCTCTTGACCTTTGGCATGGCGCGACCTGATGCGCCGCGCGACCTCAGCTGGTGGGCGGATGCCTGGCACAATGCCAAATGGGTGAATGCGGCGAAAAGCTCGATCATCATCGGCGTATTCTCGACGCTGATCGCCACTGTCCTGGGGACGCTGGCCGCGCTGGGTCTGTCACGGCCCGAGATGCCGTGGCGGCGTGCGATCATGGCGATCCTGATCTCGCCCATGATCGTGCCGATCATCATTACCGCGACGGGGATGTTCTTCTTTTACTCGAACCCCTGCGAACCTCTGAGCTGGCTTGGACTGAACCCGGAATGCGGACGGCTGGCCGGGACATATCTGGGCGTGATCCTGGCCCATGCGACGCTGGGGATTCCCTTTGTCATCATTACCGTGACCGCGACGCTGATCGGTTTTGACCAGTCGCTGAACCGTGCGGCGGCAAGTCTTGGCGCCAACCCGCGTACGACGTTCTTTCGCATCACCATGCCGCTTATCCTGCCGGGCGTGATCTCGGGGGCACTATTTGCCTTTGTCACCTCGTTTGACGAGGTCGTGGCGGTCCTGTTCATCGCTGGTCCGGATCAGCAGACCATCCCGCGCCAGATGTGGAACGGTATTCGCGAACAGATTTCGCCTGCGATCCTTGCGGTAGCAACGCTGCTGGTGATTTTTTCGATTGCGCTATTGACCACGGTCGAGCTGTTGCGACGCCGGTCCGAGCGGCTGCGCGGCCTGACCCCGCGGTAAAGATAAGCGCCGCCCCAAGGGGCGGCGTTTTCATATCAGGGCAGGGCGCCCAGCCAGAACCACACAGTCACGATCGACAACCCCGTCGCTACCAGCACCGCCGAGGCTGACACGCGTTTCGCCACCCCGTAAAGCGCAGCAAAAAGATAGGCGTTGACCCCGGGCGGCATTGCTGCGGTAACGACGGCCGAACGCATCTCGGCGATGCTGAGGGCAAAGAGCTTGCCCAGCCCGAAAGTCACTGCCGGGTGCAACAGGAGTGAGCCAAAGCAGCACAGCGCAATCGCCCGCATCTCGCCTTCGGGGCGGTAGCGGTAAAGAATACCCCCCAGTCCAAAGAGGGCGGCGGGCAGGGCGGCGCTGGACATCATCGTGACCGCGGCCCAGAAACCGTCGGGCATGACCAGTCCGGCAAGGCCCATCAGGTTCATGGCAAAGCCGCACAGAATGCCGATCACCAAAGGCGTGTGCAAAACCCCCGACAGTGCGCGTAGCGCCACCCGGCCCAGAGGCAGGTTCTGGCCCTGTGCGCGGGCGAACTCCATCGCCGTGATGCCAAACGTGTAAAGCAGCGGCGAATGGATCGAGATGATGGTAAAGTTGCCCACCAGCGCCTCGGCCCCATAGGCGCGCTCGGTGATCGGCACGCCAAGCAGCAGCGAGTTTGAAAACAGGCAGACAAAGCCGATGGCGATGGCGTCCTCGACCGGGCGCCTCAGCCAATAGCGCGCCAGTGCAACGCCCAGCAGAAAGGACAGGATCGCGCCACAGTAAAAAGCCAAAAGCAGCAGCGGGTTGTAATTCGCCCCCAGATCCAGCCTGGCGATGGCTGAAAACAGCAGCACCGGCAGGGCAAAGTTCTGGGCAAAGCGCATCACGCCATCGACCGCCACCTCGGTCAGCCATTTGCGCCAGCAGACCAGATAGCCAAAGCCGACGACCAGAAAGACCGGCAGGATGACGTCGAAAAGCGCGGTCATGTCAGTTCGATCTGCATCCCATCATAAGCGGGGACCACGTTATCAGGGGTCTCGGCCATCACGGCGTCATAATCCAGGTCGATGTGCATATTGGTCACCACACCTTGCACACAGCCCGAACGGACCAGCCATTCCAGCGTCAGCGCCAGATGGGCATGGCTTGGATGCGGCGTGCGGCGCAGCGCATCGCAGATAAAGACCTCGCACCCCTTGATGACCGACCAGGCCTCTTCGGGGATCGACAGCACATCGGGCAGATAGATAAGGCTTTGTCCGTTGCCGCCGATACGAAAGCCAAGCGCGTCGATATCACCGTGATTGACCGTAAAAGGCGTGACCTCAATCGGGCCGCCAGCGCCTTGGACGGCAAAGGGGCCGCGGATCGGGTAAAGGTCGCAGATCGGCGGATAAGAGGATCCCAAAGGCGTCTCGAACGCATAACCAAACCGGGTTTTCAAAGCCTCGGTCGTCTGTGCATCCGCCCAGACCGGCAAGCGACTGCCGATATTAAATACGATCTGACGCAGGTCGTCGATCCCATGGGTATGATCGGCATGGGCGTGGGTATAGGCGACGGCGTCAAGCTCGGCCACGCCGGCATCAAGCAGTTGCGGCACCAGATCGGGGCCCGTGTCGATCAACAGCCGGGTGGCGCCGTCCTGGCCAACACGCTCGACCAGCAGCGAGCAGCGGCGCCGCCGGTTGCGCGGATTATCCGGGTTGCACTCGCCCCAGCGATTGCCCAGCCGCGGCACCCCGCCCGAGGAACCGCAGCCAAGGATCGTGGCCCGGATCATGCCACGGCCTTGCTGAACAGCCGCTCGAAGTTCTGTGAGGTAAGGCGTGCGAACTCTGCCTCGGTCATTCCCAGAAGGTCGGCCCCGACCTTTGCGGTGTGGACGACATAGGCCGGTTCATTGCGCTTGCCGCGATAGGGTGGGGGGGCGAGGTAAGGCGCGTCAGTCTCAACCAGGATACGGTCCTGAGGCGCGGCGGCGAAAATCTCGCGGATCCCGGTCGAGCGCGGAAAAGCCGCGATCCCTGACATGGACAGGTAAAAGCCGATCTCCAGCGCCGCACGGGCCAGTTCCGGCCCGCTGGTATAGCAATGCATGACGCCGGTAAACGCGCCGGTACGGTACTCTTCGGTCAGGATGCGTGCCATATCTTCATCGGCATCACGCGAGTGGATGATCAGTGGCAGGCCGGTGCGGCGTGCAGCCTCGATGTGGATGCGCAGGCTTTCAGCCTGAACGGCGGCGCTGTCGGCGGTATAGTGATAATCCAGTCCAGTCTCGCCAATGCCGACGAATTTCGGATGTGCGGAAAGCGCCACCAGTTCATCAACCGTGACCAGCGGCTCTTCGGCGGCATACATCGGGTGGATGCCGGCTGCGTAAAATACGCCGGGATAGGCCTCGGCGATGGCGCGCACGGCCGGCTCTTTGTACATCCGGGTGCAGATCGTGACCATGCGGATCACGCCAGCGGCCTGGGCGCGTGCAATCAGATCGGCCTGTTCGCCGTCAAAGTCGGGGAAATCCAAGTGGCAATGGCTGTCCACCAGGAGGGGAAGGTCAGGTTCGGACATGGCAGATTCCGTCAGACGGCGGGCTGGTTGGCAAGCCCGATCAGCATATCCAACACCAGCGCGGAAGGGTCAAGGTTGACCGACCTGCCGGCCCGGGCGCGGGCAGAGAGTTCGGCCTGTGCGCCCGCCCAAAGCCGGGCCGCCACAGCATCGGGCGAGATGCGGCGCAGGACCTCGGTCTCACCCTTGGCTGCCTCGGGCAGAGGTGCGCCCAGCAGGCCAGCTCGTGCCGCCCGGGTCAGGAAACGGTCAAGCAGGGTGACCACCAGATCAAAGGGATCGCCCTCGGCCCCCGCGCGGCCTGCTGCCAGTTCGGCAAGCGCTGCGGCAGCGCGGCGGTCCATGCGCGGGTAATCAGCAAAAAGCCCGACGATGCGCTGATAGACCTCTAGCCCATCCTGACCCGCCAGCCGCAGCGCCTCGCCAATCGAACCGCCTGACAGGGCCGACAGCTGTGCCGCGTCGTGGTCAAGGCCCAGATCCTGCAAAACCTGCCCCATATCCTCGGGGCTGAGCGGATGCAGCCGCAGTTCGCGGCAACGTGAGCGGATGGTCGGCAAAAGCCGCGCAGGCTGATGCGCGATAAGCAGCAGGGTCGAATCCTGCGGCGGCTCTTCCAGCAGCTTTAACAGCGCATTGGCTGCGGCCTGATTCATCTCATCCGCCGCATCGATGATGGCGACGCGATGGCCGCCCTCGGCCGCGCTCAGGTGGAAAAAGCTCTGTAAACGGCGGATCTCATCCACGGTGATTTCTGCCCGCAGGCGCTGGGTTTTCTCATCAACCGGGCGGCGGACAAGAAGCAGGCGCGGCTCGGACAGGGCGCGGATGCGCCGGATAATCGGGTCCTCGGGGTGGGTGGACAGGTCCGGGGTGTCAGCGCCGCTCAGCAACCATTTGGCGACATTCCAGGCAAGGGTGGCTTTGCCCGTTCCCCTGGGGCCTGAGATCAGCCAGGCATGATGCAGCCGTTGGGCCCGGGCAGCGGCGATGAAGTCGGCAATCGCAGCATCCTGCCCAATGACGCGGGTGGCCTCACGCGGGTGGGGTGCGCCGGGTACGCGATCCGGTTCGGGAAGCGTCTCGTCGCTGGCGGCGGGTCTGCTCATGTCAGCGCCGCCAGAACGCGGGTGGCAACCTCATCCTCGCTGCCGCTGCCATCTATGACACGGATACGTTCGGGCGCCTCGGCGGCAAGGGTCAGGAAACCCTCACGCAGCTTTTTCTGAAAGGTCAGGCCAAAGGTTTCAAACCGGTCCTCGGGGCCGCCGCGCGCTTGCCCACGTGTCAAGGAAACCTCGGGGTCGATGTCGATGATAAAAGTCAGGTCCGGCTCGATGCCGATGGTCAGCCGGTGCAGCTCTTCGACAAGTTGGCGCAGATCGGCCCGCACGAGTCCCTGATAGACACGGGTGGAATCGGCAAAGCGGTCGGTAATAACCCAAGCGCCGCGGGCGCGCGCCGGGCGGATCAGCCGTTCCACATGGTCTCGGCGTGCGGCGGTAAAGAGCAAAAGCTCGGTTTCAGGGGACCAGCGTTCGCCGCGGCCCTCGACCAGCAGACGGCGGATTTCCTCGGCGCCCTCACTGCCGCCGGGTTCGCGGGTCAACACCACCTCGGTGGCGCGCGCCGCCAAAGTCTGGGCAAGCCGCCGCGCCTGCGTCGATTTCCCTGATCCGTCTATGCCCTCGAAACTGATGAACATGCTTGGGGAGCGGCCTCAGTTCCGCACGGCTTTATAAGCTTTTTCGCCCAGACGCATGGCGGCGCCCTGCATCCGGCCCAGGACCCCGGTGCGGGCGACATCGCTTGCGGCCAAAAGCGGCAAACGCGACTGCCCGGCGCCGGGGATGGTCACGACCAGCTCACCCAAGCGGTCACCCTGGGTGATCGGTGCCTCGATGGGGCCACGAAACACTGCCTCGGCGGTGACGCCGGATTGCGAGCCGGCCGGGATCAGCACCTTGACGCCATCGGCGGTGGTCAGGCCAACCCTGCTTTTGCTGCCAAGCCAGACCGGAGCTTGGGCAACAATCTCACCCTTGGGGACGATGGTTTTCATGGTGAACTGGCGATAGGCCCAGTTGACGATACGCTCGGCCTCTTCGGCGCGGGCCTTTTCGCTGGGAAGGCCCGTGATCACAAAAATCACGCGGCGGTCACCCTGAACCGCCGAGCCGACAAGGCCATAGCCCGCCTCTTGGGTATGGCCGGTTTTCAGCCCGTCCGCGCCGATGCCAAGCTTGAGCAGCGGGTTGCGGTTAAAGCGGTTTGCCGGGGCGCGATTGTCAAAGCGGAATTCCTCGATGGCAAAATTCCTGTAAAGCTCGGGGAAGTCGCTGATCAGGTGCTGTGCCAGAATACCCAGATCATGTGCGGACATGCGGTGACGGGGATCGGGCCAGCCCGAGGCATTGGCAAAGGTCGATTGGGTCAGCCCCAACTGCCGGCCGCGTTCGGTCATCTGACGGGCAAAAGCTTCTTCGGTGCCGGCAAGCCCCTCGGCCACCACAACGCAGGCATCATTGCCGGAAAGCACGATGATGCCCTTGATCAGCTCTTCGACCGTGGGGCGGTCCTGTTCGTTCAGGAACATGGTCGAACCCTGCATCTGCCGGGCCTTGGTCGAGACGGGCAGGCGGGTATCCAGCTGTACCCGACCCTCATGCAGGGCCTCGAACAGCATATAGATGGTCATCAGCTTGGACATCGAGGCCGGGGGCAGGGCCTCATCGGCATTCTTTTCCATCAACACGGTGCCGGTCGCCACATCATAGACCCAGGCCGCGCGGGCATTGGTGTCGAAAGCCCGCGCCGGCAGAGCTAGCATCATGACCAGAGCGAGGATGTGAAGTGTCAGAGCGCGCATGGATTGTCCTTGACCTGTCGCCTTTGGGCCATGGTTACCCCAGCCGGTCGAAACCCGCAACGCCACCCGGCCATTCGTGCCGCGCAATTGAACAGGAAACAGAGCCCTTTGGCCCTGAGCCTAGTAGCTGCGGATCAACCCGACGAGGCGGCCCTGGATGCGTACCTTGTCTTCGGGCAGGACGCGGGTTTCATAAGCAGAGTTCGCGGCCTCAAGCGCGATCATGCCGCCCTTGCGGCGGAAACGCTTCAGCGTCACTTCCTGGCTTTCGATCAGCGCCACCACGATATCGCCATTATCGGCAATGTCCTGTTCACGGATCACCACCACATCGCCATCGTTAATCCCGGCCTCGATCATCGAGTCGCCGCGCACTTCAAGCGCATAGTGACGATCCTGACCTGCGAGCATTGAGCCCGGCACGGCGATGTGATGTGAGATTTCCGAGATCGCCTCGATCGGAACACCGGCGGCGATGCGGCCCATCACCGGCAGCTCAACAGCCGAGGCCGCAACATCCATCGCGCCGCGCGGCAGGGGGCCGGGCCGACCGGGGGCCGATCCGTCGATCACACGGGGTTGAAAACCCGTGCCTTTGCTAAGGGTGTCGGGCAGGCGGACGATTTCCAGTGCCCGCGCGCGATGGGGCAGGCGGCGGATGAAACCACGCTCCTCCAGCGCGGTCACAAGCCTGTGGATCCCCGATTTGGAGCGCAGGTCCAGCGCCAGCTTCATCTCGTCAAAAGAGGGTGGAACCCCGTCGCGGGCCATGCGCGCCTGAATGAACTCAAGAAGCTGGATCTGTTTCTTTGTCAGCATGCCTTGCCCCCGATCTGCTGCGGCGCCACCATGTTCATTGAATGTTCTAGCGCAGGTCCTGTGTTGCGTCAATCTTTATGGCGATTCGGGTAAATGGCCGGTTAACGCTGCTGGAGCGGCAGGTAATTTACCCGCTCTCCGGCCTTGCGTGCGGGATCATCTGCGGGGCGGATCAGCAGCGCATCAGCCTGGGCGAGTACCCACAGCCGCGCGGAATCCTGGTCGGCAAAGGGTTCGATCACGGGTATACCGTCGCCCGCCGACAGCTGCGCCCGCAGGTAGTGTTGACGATTTCCTTCGGGGGGCAGATCGCGCCCCAGCACCGCCTGCAGCGGCTCGGGGCCCGGTGGCAGGCCCTGTATGGCGCGGATCAGTGGCTGCATGAAGAGTTTTGCGCAAACCACGGCAGAGACGGGGTTTCCGGGCAGACCCAGCATGGCCGCATTGGCGATCCGCCCGGCCATCAGCGGTTTGCCGGGCCGCATGGCAAGCTTATAAAAAGCGCGTTCCATGCCAAGATCGGCTGCAACCTTGGCGATCAGGTCGTGATCTCCGACCGAGGCTCCGCCAATGGTGACGATCAGGTCGCAGCCCTCGGCCTCGGCAAAGCGATCGCGCAGGCTTTCCTCGGTGTCGCGGGCAAGAGGCAGGACGATTGGCTCGGCCCCCGCCTCGCGCGCCAATGCAGCGATGGCGATGTCGTTCGAACTGATGATCTGGCCCGGCGCGGGGTCAGAACCGGGGCGCACAAGCTCATCCCCACCTGCCAATACGGCGATGCGGGGGCGGCGTGCGACCGTCAGACGAGGCACGTTCATTGCAGCGAGCAACGCCAGATCTGCCGGGCGCAGCGGGCGGGCGGGCTGGAACTCGTGACCTTCGGCAAAGTCGTTTCCGCGTGCACGGATATTCAGGTTCTGGCCGGCATCCGCGACGGTGATCTGGTCCTCATCACGGGTAACGATTTCCTGCATGACAACACGGTCATAACCCGCCGGGACCGGGGCGCCGGTAAAGATGCGAATGGCGGTCCCAGGCGCGGGTTCACCCTGCCAAGGCTGACCAGCGGCGGCGGTTCCGATCACGGATAGCGGGCCGGGAAGGTCGGCCGAACGCAGCGCATATCCATCCATGGCTGCGGCATCAAAAGGGGGCTGCGTCAGCCGCGCAACGGCGGGCGCGATCATGGCGCGGCCAAGCGCATGTTCCAGCGCAATCTGCTCAGGTTCGGGCGGGCGGGCAAGGGCCAGAACGCGGGCGCGGGCTTCTTCGACGCTGATCATGGTTTCCCCCTTTCAGGGCGCGCGAAAATCGCCGGACTTGCCACCTGTTTTCGAGAGCAGGCGGATGCTTTCGATACGCATGTCCTTTTGCGCGGCCTTGAGCATGTCATAAACCGTCAGACAGGCGGTCGAGACAGCGGTCAGCGCCTCCATCTCGACGCCGGTCTTGCCGGTGGTGCGGACGGTGGCGGTGACCCGGATGCCGGGCAGCGCGGGTTCGGCCACAAGATCGACCGAGACCTTGGTAATCGGCAGCGGATGGCAAAGCGGGATCAGATCCGAGGTCCGCTTGGCCCCCATGATCCCGGCAAGCCGCGCAACGCCCATCACATCGCCCTTGGCCGCGCCACCCTGAGCCAGCGCCAGTGTTCCGGCTGACATCAGCACCACCCCCTCGGCCACCGCCTCGCGCGTTGTTTCGGGCTTTTGCGAGACATCGACCATATGGGCCTGTCCCTGAGCGTCGAAATGGGTCAGGCTCATGCCGCGAGGCCCAGGATGTTGCGGGTGGCGCCGGTGACGTCCTCTTGCCGCATCAGGCTTTCGCCGATGAGGAAACGGCGCACCCCGGCCTCGGCCATACGGTCAAGGTCGGCGGGCGTGAACAGCCCGCTTTCGCACACTAAATCACGGTCGGCGGGCACATGCGGCGCCAGATCCAGCGTCGTGTTCAGGCTGACCTCAAAGGTCTTGAGATTGCGGTTGTTCACCCCGATCAGCGGGGATTTCAGCCTTAGCGCGCGGTCGAGTTCGGCGCGGTCATGCACCTCGATCAGCGCGTCCATACCCCAGTGAAAGGCCGCGTCCTGCAATTCAGCGGCCAGCACATCATCGACCGAGGCCATGATGATCAGGATACAATCCGCCCCCCAGGCGCGGGCTTCGGCCACCTGATAGGTATCGTACAGGAAATCCTTGCGCAGCACAGGCAGATCACAGGCCGCGCGCGCGGCGGTCAGAAACTCCGGCGCGCCCTGAAAGCTGGGGGCGTCGGTCAGAACCGAAAGGCAGGCCGCGCCACCTTTCTGATAGGCGCGGGCCAGGGCTGGCGGGTCGAAATCGGGTCGGATCAGACCCTTTGAGGGGCTGGCCTTTTTGATCTCGGCGATCAGCGCATGGCCGGTCTCGGCCTTTTCACTCAGCGCACGGGCAAACCCCCGGGGGGCGCCGGCGGCGCGGGCGGCGGCCTCAATCCCTGCCAGCGGCCGGGCGGCCTTGGCGGCTGCGATTTCTTCAAGCTTATAGGACTTGATGCGGTCAAGAATATCCATGGTTCAGCTTTACCCCGCAGCGGCGGTTTCGGAAAGGGCCCAGTCGATGCCGGGCTGGCCTTGGGCTTGCAGCCAGTCGTTCACCTGGCTGAAGGGGCGCGAGCCGAAAAAGCCCCGCCGCGCCGACAGGGGCGAGGGATGGGCGCTTTCGATCACCAGATCCTGTGGGCGCGGCAGCCCGGCCAGTGCCTTTTGTGCATGTCCGCCCCAAAGGATAAAGGCCAAGGGACGGACCTGTTGCGCGCGGGCGACGGCCTGACGCGCCAGCCTGTCCCAGCCCCATTTTGCATGTGCCCCGGCCTGACCGGGCGGCACGGAAAGCGAGGTGTTGAGCAGCAGCACCCCGGCCCTTGCCCAATGGCTCAGGTCGCCGTTTGCAGGTGCTGCGCCGATATCCTCGCGTATCTCGGCATAGATGTTTTTCAGTGAGCGTGGCAGCGCGGTTTCCGGCGTTACCGAAAAGGCCAGCCCGTTCGCATGGCCGGGCGTGGGGTAGGGGTCTTGCCCCAGGATGACCACCCGCACATTTTCAGGCGGCGTCAGCTCAAGCGCCGCAAAGACCCGCGCGGGACCCGGCAGCCAGTCATGGCCGCGCAGCCGGGCGGCGATACCCGGCCAGTCCTGTCGAAAGAATGGCAGATCGGCCCATGCGCGGGGGGAGGCGATATCCTCAGTCATGCGGTTCGGGCGGGGCGCCGACCTCGGCTGCCAGCGCGGCAAGCTTGGCCTTGGCCTTGCCGCTGTCGATCGAGTCGCGGGCGATCTCGACCCCTTCCCGCAGATCGGCGGCCTTGCCCGCGATCAGCAGCGCAGCCGAGGCGTTCAGCAATACCGCATCGCGGTAGGCCCCCGCAGCGCCCTCAAGCAGCGCCCTCAGTGCGGCGGCATTCTCGGCAGGCTCTCCGCCCAGAATCGCCTCAAAGGGGTGGATCGGCAGGCCTGCGTCCTCGGGCGTGATCTCGAATTCGGTGATCTCGCCGTCCTTGAGCTGCGCAACCCAGGTCGGCGCAGCAATCGAGATTTCATCCGTGCCGTCGCCGCCATGCACCAGCCATGCGCATTCCGAGCCAAGCGTGCGCAGCGTCTCAGCCATCGGACGGTTCCAGACCTTATCGAACGTCCCGGTAAGCTGACGTTTGACAAGGCCGGGGTTCGTCATCGGCCCCAGCAGGTTAAAGATCGTCCGCGTCCCCAGTTCGGCCCGTGCGGGGCCAACATGGCGCATGGCCGGGTGATGCACCGGGGCCATCATGAAGCAGATCCCCGTTGTCGCCAAAGCATGCTCGGCAATCTCGGGGGTGGACATCACATTCAGTCCCAGATGGGTCAGCGCGTCCGCCGAGCCGGATTTTGAGGACAGGTTGCGATTACCGTGCTTGGCAACCGGTACGTCTGCGCCTGCGACGACAAAGGCCGTGGCGGTCGAGATGTTCAGCGTGCCCTTACCGTCGCCGCCGGTCCCGACGATGTCGACAGCCCCTTCGGGGGCGTCGATGCGGTTCATGCGGGCGCGCATGGCGCGGGTCGCGGCGGCCATTTCCTCGACCGTTTCGCCGCGCACGCGCATCGCCATCAGCAGCCCGCCGATCTGGGCGGGGGTGGCGGCACCTTCGAACAGCGCGGAAAAGGCGGCCTCGGCCTCGGCCCCGGTCAGCGGGCGGGTGGCGGCAAGGCCGATCAGCGGGCGGATGTCGGTGCGTGCGGCCTTCATTCGGCGGCGTCCACATTCTGGCAGCGGCGCAGGAAATTGCGGATCATGTCGTGACCGTATTCCGAGGCGATGCTTTCGGGGTGGAACTGCACGCCCTCGACCGGCAGGGTCTTGTGCATCAGTCCCATGATGGTGCCATCCGCTGCGGTGGCGGTGACGCTCAGGCAGTCGGGCAGGCTTTCCGGTTCGACCGCGAGCGAGTGATAGCGCGTCGCGGTCAGTGGCGAAGGCAGCCCGGCAAAGACGCCGATGCCCTGATGCGTGATGGCGTCGGTTTTGCCATGAACGATGCGGCAGGCGCGCACGACTTTGCCGCCGAATGCCTCACCGATGGCCTGATGACCAAGGCAGACACCCAAAAGCGGTACGCCCTTTTCTGCTGCTGCCTGGATCAGCGGTACGATGATCCCTGCTTGCGACGGGGTGCAGGGCCCGGGCGAGATCACGATTCCCTGTGCCCCCATGGTCAGCGCCTCGTCCACGCTCAGCACGTCGTTGCGGCGGACGACGACCTCGGCCCCGGCCTCGCCCATGTAATGGACAAGGTTCCAGGTAAAGCTGTCGTAATTGTCGATGAGCAGGATCATGGCGGGCGCCTTGCATTGGGGGGTGAACCCCGGAAAGTCTGCGGCTATAGATGGTCCAAAGCCTTGCGGCCGGTCAAGACCGCGGGGCAAGAAAAACCTTGCCGGGCATATGCAGCTTGGCATTAAGGCGGCGTAGGGCAAGGACTGGGCAAGGACTGGGCGGGGGCATGGCAAAAGGGTTTGCGTCAGGTCTGGTTCATGGCGTGCTGGTCTGCGCAGCGGGGCTGGCGGCGCTGTCCCTGACCTTGCCGCAACCTCCGCGCCCCAAGGCAGCCGCCGATCCCGGCCCCGCAGTCGAGGCGTTGTCCGTCCCGGCTGGATCGGAATTTTCACGCGCCAGCGATATGGAACCCGAGGCCCCGGCGCCCCTGACCGCCGAGGCTGCACGGCCCGCCGTGCCGCAGGTCGGGCGTCCGGCGGACGAGACCGCGCCTGCGGCTGCCGATCCGGTCAGCCTGCGCCCCGATACCCCGGCCGAGGCACCCGCCGCGCCCGAGATCGCATTGCCCGAGCCCGATCCGATCGACCTGCCTGAACCGGCGGGCGAGGCGCCGATTCCCGTGCCGCCGCCCGGTCAGGTTGTGGTGCCGGGCCTCGACCGTGCGCCCGAAAGGGCATTGTTTGCCCCCGCGCCCCCGACCGATGCGTCACCGGCAAGCGATACGCCTGCCGCCCCGGGCCAGCCCGCCGACGAACCGCCGACGGTTGAGGCTGCTGCCAATCCCGATTCGCAGCCACCCATTTCAGATCCCGAGCCTCAACACCGCGCCGCGCCTGCGCCCGGATCGGGTTTCGATCTGTCCCTTCCGCCCGATTTCGATGCCCTGCACCTGACTGAATAAGCCCATGCTGCCCCTGAACCCAGCCCTTGCCGCTACCTTTCGTCCGCCCGTGATGGAGGCGCGGCGCTGGCTTGAGGGGCTTAGCCTGCCTGCCGGGCTGCCTTTGATCAATCTAAGTCAGGCCGCCCCGGTCGAACCCCCGCCCGAGCCCCTGCGCCGGGCGATGGCTCAGGCGGCGCTGGAGCAGCCAGACGCGCATCTTTACGGTCCCGTCCTTGGCCGGGCCGAGCTGCGCGAGGCGGTGGCGGGCGAATGGTCGCGTGCTTATCATGCCACGATCCAGCCCGGTCAGGTTGCAATCACCCAGGGCTGCAATCAGGCGTTTTGTGCAGCGATCCTGACGCTGGCCGCCGCGGGGGATGAGGTGATTCTGCCCACGCCCTGGTACTTCAACCACAAGATGTGGCTGGACATGCAGGGCATCCGCGCGGTGCCGCTGCATTGCGGCCCGGATATGATCCCCGAGGCCAGCGCGGCCGCGCGGCTGATTTCGGACCGCAGCCGGGCCATTGTGCTGGTCAGCCCCAACAACCCCTCGGGTGCCGAATACCCGGCCGAGACCTTGCGCGCCTTTTGCGAGCTGGCCCGTTCGCGCGGCCTCGCGCTGATCCTGGATGAGACCTACCGCGATTTCGATGCGCGTGAGGGCGCACCGCATGATCTTTTCTCTGATCCCGACTGGGGCGATACGCTGATCCACCTTTACAGCTTTTCCAAAGCATATCGCCTGACAGGTCATCGCATCGGGGCGTTGATCGCCAGCGCCACCCGTATGATCGAGGTGGAAAAGGTGCTGGATACGCTGGCGATCTGCGCCAGCCAGATTGGTCAGATCGGCGCGGCCTGGGGCATGGCCCATCTGCGCGACTGGCTGGCGGGTGAGCGGGCCGAGATTCTTGCCCGGCGCGCCGCCATGGCCGAGGGGATGGCACAGCTGTCAGGCTGGCGCATCAAGGGCTGCGGCGCCTATTTCGCCTGGGCCGAGCATCCCTACGACCTGTCGTCGCCGGAACTGGCGCAACGCCTGCTGTACAAGGTGGGGGTGCTGCTTTTGCCCGGCACGATGTTCATGCCCGAGGGCGATCCTGATGCCGCGCGCCATGTCCGCATCGCATTTGCCAATGCTGACCGTGAAGGCATCGCAGCACTGATCGGGCGGCTTGAGAGCTTTCGCCCCTGATCACCTTCCGACCCGAATGTGACCGCCAGGAGGCCGGGCAGGGCGTCGCGGCACTTGCCGCCGCAGCCTTGTCACCCTAAAGACTTTCGCTGACTGAATTGGCAATCGGCGAGGCAGGACGACAAGATGCGTGGCAAGGGCAAATCGACCATCGTCTGGTTGCTGATGGGTATGCTGGTTCTGGGGCTTGGTGGCTTTGGCGTCACCAATTTCTCGGGCGGGACCGCGGATATTGGCGCGGTGGGCAAGGTCTCGATCTCGGCCCAGGATTATGCCCGTGCGCTGCGCAGCGAGATGCAGGACTTTTCCGCCCGCGCCGGCCGCCAGATCACGGCGGTCGAGGCCAAGGCCATCGGCCTTGATCGCGCGGCACTTGGCCGGCTTTACACCGCCGCTGCGCTTGAGGCCGAGGCAAACCGGGTGGGCGTTTCGGTCGGTGACAAGGCGGTGGCCGATCAGATCGCCAATATCTCGACCTTTCGCGGGCTGAACGGGCGGTTTGATCGCAATCTTTACGCCGACCGGCTGCGCAGCGAAGGACTGCGCGAGGCCGAGTTTGAACAGGATCTGCGCATGGATATGGCCGGGCTGATCCTGCAGGACGCTGCTTTGGCCGGGGTCAGCGCCCCGCAACCGGTCGTGGCCCAGACCCAGGGCTGGCTGCTTGAGACCCGCGACATCCACTGGCGCGAGCTGACCGCCGAGGATCTGCCAGCGCCTGTGGCGACGCCGGATGATGCGACGCTGCAAGCCTGGCATCAGGCCAATGCCGAGAAATTCACCTCGCCCGAGATCCGCAAGATCACCTATGTCTGGCTGGTTCCCGAAATGCTGGAAGGCGAGGTCGAGGTTGATGAACAGGCGCTGCGCGACCTCTATCAAGAACGGATCGAAGAATTCCAGCAGCCCGAACGCCGCATGGTCGAACGTCTGGTCTTTCCGACCATGGCCGCTGCCGAAGAGGCGAAGGCCCGGATTGACCGGGGCGAGATCACCTTTGAGCAACTGGCCGGTGAGCGCGGCCTGACCCTTGGCGATATTGATCTGGGCGAGGTCAGCGAGGCTGAGCTGGGCGCGGCTGGCCCTGCGGTATTTGCACTTGATCAGCCCGGTGTCGCGGGCCCGGCAAGCTCGGATCTGGGGCCGGCGCTGTTCTCGATGAACGCGATTCTTGAGCCGCTGAATATCCCATTTGAACAGGCCAGGACCGATCTGCGCCTTGAGGCAGCCATTGACCGCGCCCGCCGTCAGATCGAGGAGCGTTCGGGCGAGTTCGCGGACCTTCTGGCGGGCGGGGCCACGCTTGAGGATATGGCCAAGGAAACCCCGATGAAGCTTGGCCAGATCGATTGGAGCACTGGGGCGGAGGCCGATCCAAACGGCATTGATGCCTATCCCGAGTTCCGCCAGCGCGCGGCAGAGTTGACCGAAAAAGACTTCCCCGAACTCTTTGAGACCGAGGATGGCGGCGTCTTTGCCCTGCGGCTGGACAAGATCGAGCCTCCGGCGCTGATCCCCTTTGATGAGGTGCGTGAGCGGGTGGCCGAGGACTGGACCCAGAACGAGATTCACCGGCAGCTTCTGGCACTGGCCGAAGAGCAGCGTGTCGCAGCCGAGGCGGCTGCCGAACCCGGCATTGAGCCGGCTCCGGCAGCGGCGACCGCTCCGGTCGCACAGGCCATCGGCGCGGCTGCGACCGGCGGCGGCGCGGCCGGGACCGGAACCGAGGCGGTTGCCAGCAATGGCGCGACCGCCGAGCCAAAACCCACGCCCGATCCCGGTGCGCCCGTGACCGGCCTTGCCCGCGGCGGCTTTATCAGCGGCGTGCCGCAAGAGGTGGTCACCCAGGCCTTTGAGATCGCTGCAGAAGGATCGACCGAGGTCGCGGATGCCGAAAACCGGGTGTTCCTTGTCACGCTTGACAAGATCCATCCTGCCGCGACCGAAGGTGACGAGGCGGCCCAGATCCGCGACACCATTGACGCCCGGCTGACGGATTCGCTGCGCCAGGATGTCTTTGACTACTTCACCCGTGCCCTGCAGGCCCAGGGCGGGGCCACCGTGAACCAGACCGCCGTCGAAGCGGTGAACGCACAGGTCCAGTAATGGATATCTCTCCTGATTTCGCGGCGTTTGAACGCGGCTGGGCCGAGGGCCGTAACCAGCTTCTGACCATCCGGCTTGCCGCTGATCTGGATACGCCGGTCAGCCTGATGCTGAAGCTGGCCGAGGCGGCGCCCAATTCCTTTATGCTGGAAAGCGTCACCGGCGGCGAGGTGCGGGGGCGTTATTCCTTTGTAGGGATGAAGCCCGACCTGATCTGGGAATGCCGCGACGGCAAGGCACGTATCAACCGCAATGCCCGCTATTCGGATGAATTCGTCACTGACGACCGCCCGGCGCTTGACAGTCTGCGGGCCCTGATCGCGGACAGCCGCATGAAGATGCCCGAGGGTGTACCTGCGGGCGCGGCCGGGCTTTTCGGCTATCTCGGCTATGACATGATCCGGCTGGTCGAGCGGTTGCCGGATGTGAACCCCGACCCGCTGGGGCTGCCCGATGCGATGATGATGCGGCCTTCGGTCGTAGCGGTGCTTGATGGGGTCAAGGGCGAGGTGCTGCTTTGCGCTCCGGCCTGGCATGACCCCGAGACACCCGCCCGTGCCGCCTATGCGCAGGCCGCCGAACGGGTGATGGAGGCGCTGCGCGCCCTTGACCGTCAGCCAAACGAGTCGCGCGCGCTGGGACAGGACCTGCAGGTGGGCGAGCTGCGCTCGAACTTCACGCGCGAGGGTTATCTGGCAGCGGTCGAAAAGGCCAGGGAGTATATCCGCGCGGGCGACATCTTTCAGGTCGTGCCCTCGCAACGCTGGGCGATGGATTTCCCGCTGCCGCCCTTTGCGCTGTACCGCGCGTTGCGGCGCACCAACCCGTCGCCCTTTATGTTCTATCTGAACTTTGGCGGGTTCCAGATCGTCGGCGCCTCGCCCGAGATCCTCGTGCGGCTGCGCGAGGGGCAGGTCACGATCCGCCCCATCGCCGGCACCCGCCCGCGCGGCGCGACCGCTGACGAGGATCGCGCGCTTGAGGCTGATCTGCTTGCCGATCAGAAAGAGCTGGCCGAGCATCTGATGCTGCTGGACCTTGGCCGCAACGACGTTGGCCGGGTGGCCAAGATGGGTACCGTCACCCCGACGGAACAGTTCATCGTCGAGCGTTATTCGCATGTGATGCATATTGTCTCGAATGTAGTTGGTGAATTGCGCGAAGGTGAGGATGCGTTGTCGGCGCTGCTGGCGGGGATGCCGGCAGGCACCGTCTCGGGCGCGCCAAAGGTCCGCGCGATGGAGATCATCGACGAGCTTGAGCCGGAAAAGCGCGGAGTCTATGCCGGGGGCGTAGGGTATTTCGCTGCCAATGGCGAGATGGACATGTGTATCGCCCTGCGTACCGGGGTGATCAAGGACGGCCAGCTTTACATTCAGGCGGGTGGCGGTGTCGTCTATGACAGCGACCCCGAGGCCGAGTTCATGGAGACCGTGAACAAAAGCCGCGCCCTGCGCCGCGCCGCCGAGGAAGCGGCGCGTTTCGTGCGCGGCAACGGTTAAGGGCGCGCGGGGCACGGGTCCCGTGCCATGACAGGAGTATGCGGGCATGACGATCACCAAGGCAGAAGAGCTGGATGGCCTGAAAGCCATCGGCAGGATCGTCGCGAATACCATGCATGCCATGGCCAGGGCGATCGAACCCGGCATGACCACCCGCGAACTGGATGAGATCGGCCGCCAGTTGCTGGAGGCCGAGGGCGCGGTTTCCGCCCCTCGCTCGACCTACGGCTTTCCCGGAACGACCTGTATCAGCGTGAACGAGGAAATCGCTCACGGTATCCCCGGGGACCGCGAAATCAGCCGGGGCGATCTGGTCAATATTGATGTCTCGGCCTCGAAGGATGGCTATTTCGCCGATACCGGTGCTTCGTTTCTGGTGGCGCCCAAATCCCCTTCGCTTGAGCGGCTTTGCCGGGATGGCAAGCGCGCGATGGAGATCGGCATTGAGCAAGTCGGCAGTGGCAAGCCGCTGGCCGGGATCGGCAAGGCGGTCGGGCGGTTCGCATCAAGCCGGGGCTATACACTGATCCGCAACCTGGCCAGTCACGGCATTGGCCGGGCGCTGCACGAAGAACCGGGCGAGATTGCGACCTGGCCGACGCGTGGTGACCGCCGTCACATCGACAAGGGTCTTGTGCTGACTGTCGAGCCGTTTCTGTCGATGGGAGGGATGTGGGCAACCGAAGGCGAAGATGGCTGGACGCTTTACAGCGAGCCCCGCGCAGCGGTTGTGCAATACGAACATACTGTGGTCGCAACCGACCGGGGCGCTATCGTCGTCACGATGCCGGGTTAAGCGCGGGGGTGCTGATCCGCGCTGTGGCCGCACATCAGGCTATGCGCGGCCACGAAGCGTCTGATTAATCTTCGCCGCGATAAGGCTGGACGTATTGCAGCGCCATGTCCCAGGGGAAGAAGATCCAGGTGTCCTGGCTGACCTCGGTCACATAGGTCTGAACCATCGGCCGGCCTTTGGGCTTGGCATAGACCGTGGCGAAATGCGCCTTGGGATACATGGTGCGTACATGTTCCAGCGTGCGGCCGGAATCGACCAGATCGTCCACGACCAGAATACCGTCGCCGTCCTGCATGACCGCAGGATCAGGGGCCTTGAGTACCTGAACCTCGCCCCGCTCTTGCCCGCCCTTGCCGCGATAGGACTTGACCGAGATCGTGTCGATGACCCGGACATCAAGTTCCCGCGCGACGATCATCGCAGGCACCAGCCCGCCACGGGTGATGGCAAGGATGGCGCGCCAGTTCCGGTCCTCAAGCCGCCAGGCCAGCGCGCGCGCGTCACGGTGGATCTGGTCCCAGCTGATGTGAAAGCCGCGTTCATGGGGCAGGCGATCGGTCATGCAAGCTCCTTAAAGATTGACGATCAGTAACAGACCCAGCAGCGCCATGGCGACACCGGCCGTCCGGTCGATCCAGAATTTCGCTGCAAAATAGCGCGACCGCATACCCCCTGTCGACATCAGAACCGCAACCAGCGCGTACCAGAACAGCTCGGTTGCCAGACAGACAAGGTAAATCAGCGCCTGACGGCTGATCTGCATCGGCTCGGGAAAGACCGACAGAATCAGCGAGGCGTAAAACAGTGCTGGTTTGGGATTCGAAAGATTAAGCGCGATCCCGCCCCAGAAACCTTTCGTCGCCCCACCGGCCGCATCGGGCAGCGGCCCGGTCGAGGCACGCCACAGCCCCCAGGCGAACCAGAGCAGATACAGCCCGCCAAAGAACTTGAGTGCCGAAAACAGTGTCGGGTGCAGTCTGAACAGCACTGCCAGCCCCGCCAAGGCGAACAGACACCACAGCGAAGCGCCCGTAGCCAGCCCCAGCGCATATGGCAGGGCGCGGCTACGGCCATGGGCAAAAGCAGTCTGCACGGTGGCGATGATCGCCGGGCCGGGTGTCAGAATCGCCAGTGACAGCGCCGAGATCAGAGCAAGGAACTGTTCGGCGCTCATCAGCGAAAATCAGTCCTTTTTCGCCGTTGCGATATCGGGCGCGTCCACCGCCTTCATGCCGACGATGTGATAGCCTGCATCGACGTGATGGGTTTCGCCGGTCACGCCCGAGCCAAGATCGGACAGCAGGTAAAGTGCCGAACGGCCGACCTCTTCCTGGCTGACATTGCGGCGCAGGGGCGAGTTCAGCTCATTCCATTTAAGGATATAGCGGAAATCACCGATACCCGAGGCGGCGAGGGTTTTGATCGGACCTGCCGAGATCGAGTTGACGCGGATGCCATCCTTGCCGAAATCCTCGGCCAGATAACGCACCGATGCCTCAAGCGCGGCCTTGGCGACGCCCATGACATTGTAATGCGGCATCACACGCTCGGCCCCGTAATAGGTCAGCGTCAGCATCGAGCCGCCATTCGGCATCATCGCGGCGGCGCGGCGCGCCACAGCGGTGAAGGAATAGACCGAAATGTCCATCGTCATCAGGAAATTGTCGCGGGTAGTATCCGCATAGCGGCCGCGCAGCTGTTCCTTGTCGGAAAATCCGATGGCATGAACGATAAAGTCGATGCTGTCCCAGCGCTGCTGCAGGGTGGTGAACAATGCGTCAATCGAATCTTCGTTCGACACATCGCATTCGGCCAGAAAATCGGACCCGACTTGTGCGGCCAGCGGCTCGACCCGGCGCCTGAGCGCCTCGCCCTGATATGAAAAGGCCAGCTCGGCCCCGTGATCCGCCAGCGTCTTGGCTATGCCCCACGCGATGGATTTGTCGTTTGCCAAGCCCATGATAAGGCCGCGGCGACCTTTCATCAGCCCCATACCGCCGTCACTTGACATGATGCTGTCCCTCGCGCTTCTTCGATTCCGGGCAGGATTAGGACAACTACCGAGAGGCATCAAGTGTTGGTAAGCAGGCAGCCATGAGCGATCGCAATGGAATTTTCGCCGGAGACGACCCTTTTGCCATAGCCCGCCGCTGGCTGGCCGAGGCCGGGAAAACCGAGCCGAACGACCCTAATGCCATGGCTTTGGCCACTGTCGATGACGCGGGTTTGCCCGATGTGCGCATGGTCCTGTTAAAAGATATCGAAGGTGCGGCGGCGGATGGCTCTTTCGTATTTTATACCAATTACGAAAGCGCCAAGGGCAGCCAGATCGAGGCGACGGGCGTTGCTGCGCTGGTTTTGCACTGGAAATCCCTGCGCCGCCAGATCCGGGTTCGTGGTCATGTCACCCGGGTCGAAGGCGAGGTGGCAGACGCCTATTATGCTTCGCGTCCCCTGCAATCGCGGATTGGCGCCTGGGCATCGCATCAAAGCCGTCCGCTTGCCAGCCGGGCCACGTTGATGGCCGAGGTCGCACGGCTGGGAATCAGCCTTGGCCTTAATCCTTCACGCCCTCCGCATTGGGGTGGATACCGTATCAGGCCGGTTGAGATCGAATTCTGGGCAGACGGCGCGTTTCGTCTGCATGACCGGTTTCGTTGGATAAGATGCGATTCTGACGGCGAAAACAGGGAATTGAATGCAGCCGGGCAGGATATTACGCAAAGTTTCTGGCAAGTTTGCCGTCTTAGCCCTTGATGAGCGGGCAGGATTTATCCATGGTATGGAAAACCTGACCAATCTGGATTCACCTTCGCCTAGTTCTGGTCGAAGGAAGCAGGACCGGAGTTCGGGTTGTTTCTGGTTTTCAAACAGGTGACAGGACGACATGGAAGAAAACGACGAACAACAGCGCAAGATCGCGGGCGTCGTGAAATGGTTTGATGGCAGTAAGGGCTTTGGTTTTCTGACCGACCCTGAAGGTGGCTCCGACATTCTTCTTCATGCCAATGTGTTGAGGAACTTCGGTCAGAGCTCGGTTGCTGAGGGTGCTCATGTCGTGGCCGTAGTCCAGAAGACGCCGCGCGGCATGCAGGCAATCGAGGTGCTGGAGATCACGCCGCCTGCCAGCGAACCAATGCCCGCTATTGCCGATCTGTGCTCGGCCACGCCCGACGAGATCGCATGCCTACCGCTTTTGCCCGCACGGGTGAAATGGTTCGATAAAGCCAAAGGTTTTGGCTTTGCCAATATTTTCGCTGAAAAGGCCGATGTCTTTTTGCACATCGAGGTCTTGCGCCATTCGGGCTTTTCCGACCTGGCGGTGGGTGAGGCAATCGCTCTGCGTGTTGTAGATGGACGTAGGGGGATGATGGCCGCGCAAATCCTTTCCTGGGAAAGAGCAGCAATCGAAGCCCGGCAGTCGCAACCGGGGGGAGCGGCCGCGCTCGCTAAATTGCGGCTGGTCGCGAGCGCGGTATGAAGTTACGGGCCGTAACGGTTGTTCTAGCTTTTCTTGTTACAAATCAGTCTCCGGTCCTCGCGGCCTCATGCAACCCCGACCGGGCCCTGTTTCAGGGTCAGGATGGGGTGGTCGAGGTGTCGGTTGAAATCGCCGACACCCCCGAAACGCGGGCGCAAGGTCTGATGTTTCGCCGCGAGCTGCAGCGCGGCAAGGGTATGCTGTTTATCTATGAAACACCGCAACCGGTCAGTTTCTGGATGCGTAATACCCTTATCCCTCTCGACATGATCTTTATTGATGCGCGTGGAGAGGTCCGCCATGTCCACACGATGGCGCGGCCATTGGACGAGACATCGATTCCAGGCGCTGCACCCGGAGATGTCGCGCCAGAACGGCTGATGGTACTTGAGGTACCGGGCGGTGACGCGGCCCGGCTGGGTATTCGCCCCGGCATGGCGCTGTCCCACCCTCGTCTGCCGCAAGAGGCGGCGCTATCGCCCTGTGACTAGGCTGGTTACCGGTCTCGCGGTCGTTTTCCCCCTTTCCCCCGGCGCAGTCAGCGGCTAGACAGCTGGCTGAGGTCCGGGGCGTAGCGCAGCCTGGTAGCGCGACGGTTTTGGGTACCGTAGGCCGGAGGTTCGAATCCTCTCGCCCCGACCATCACTTAGCTATATTTCACCATGGCTGGTGTGCACTGCGATTTGCAGTTTTGTTCTGGATTCGGCTCGCTGCAACTTCTCAGCCAGCCATCCGTCATGCTGGGTAATAGCGCCACATGGCGCTTAATCACTTCGGTCACGTGTTTGATCGACCAGCCCATATGGGTCGCGATTTCCTTCAGTTCGGCCCCGGCTTCGAGTAAGCGTGTCACCCCGACCATCATCACTTTTTCCGACAGGCTTTGAAAATGATTCTGAGCAAACATAAAGCGCCAGGGCTGATGGCATGCGCTTTTGCTCCCGCTTAGGGGCTGATTCGCTGTCGGCACGGGGCTTGGGTCAGGCGACAGCGCCTCAAGCGGTTCGTTTTCGGCTGATTTTTACTGAAGATGGTGCGGGCGGCGGGACTTGAACCCGCACGGGCTACGCCCCAGGGAGTTTAAGTCCCATGCGTCTACCATTCCGCCACGCCCGCGCCAGAACGCTGGCTACCGGGCGCGGCGGGAATTGGCAAGAGTAGCTGCTTGCGCTCTCAATAACTGCGGGTCGGGCGGTCGAAAACCTTGCGCCCCATCAGCGAGCCAACCAGATCGACCATCAGCTTGGCGGTGCGGCCACGTTCGTCCAGAAACGGATTCAGCTCGACAAGGTCCAGCGAGGTCATCAGCCCGCTTTCATGCAATAGCTCACACACCAGATGCGCCTCGCGGAAGGTGGTGCCGCCGGGAACCGTGGTGCCGACTGCGGGCGCGATCGACGGGTCAAGGAAATCGACGTCCAGGCTGACATGCAAAAGCCCGTTCTCGGCCCGGACGCGGTCAAGGAATTCGCGCAAGGGGGCGATGATGCCACGCTCGTCCAGCACGCGCATGTCGTTGACGATGATATCCGTTTCACGCAAGGCGGCGGATTCGGCGCCGTCCACGCTGCGGATGCCAAACATGCAGATGTTGTGACCGGGAATCGGCACAGGGAATGGTGGAAATGGATCGAACCCAGCCCGTCCCGAGGCATAGGCCAGAGGCGTGCCGTGAAGGTTCCCCGAAGAGGTCGTCTCGGGCGTGTGAAAATCGCTATGCGCGTCCAGCCATAGTACGAATTGCGGCCGCCCCTTTGCCTGCGCATGTGACGCAACCCCGGCCAGCGTGCCAAGCGCCAGCGCATGGTCGCCGCCCAGAAAGATCGGCATCCCCTCGTTCATTGCGGCAGCGCCTGCGGCCTGCAGGGCCTCGGTCCAGGCGATGACCTCGGGCAGGTGATGGACGGCGGGGTTGGCGCAGGTCTGGTGTCGGCCGGGGGCCGGTGCCAGGTCGCCACGATCCTCGACAGTATGGCCCAGATCCTCAAGCGTCGCGGCCAGACCGGCCACGCGATAGGCCGCCGGTCCCATCAGGCAGCCGGGTCGCCGTTGCCCCTCGTCCACCGGGGCGCCGATCAGGATGCAATGGGTCATGCGCGCTTCTTCTCCTGTCTTGTACCCTCTGAAAAGAACATGCCCGGCGGTGGAAAGTCCACAGCCGGGCACAAGACTTGTCAGGAAAGATGGATCAGAAGCTCGCGGTCAGACCCAACCACAGACGACGGCCTTCCAGCACCGTGTTGAAGTCGCTTTCGCGGACCTCTTCGTTGAAAACATTATAGACGGCGGCATTCAGGGCTGCCGTCTCGGTCAGCTGGTAGTTCGCGCCAATATCGACGGTGGTATAAGGCGAATATTTGCGCCCTTTTTGACCGTTGATTTCCACCTCGCGGCCATTGCTGCCGATACGCAGGCCCGAGGCGATTTCCGAGCCGTGGTAATTGGCCGACAGCCAGGTATCCAGCCCCTCGACCGGGGTTACCCAGTCAAAGCGCAGGCTGGCCATATGTTCAGGCGTGCGCGCCAGCGGGAAGCCCGCAAAGTCGCCGGTCTTTTGCTCGGATTTGGTATAGGTATATGAGGCGCGCGCCGACAGGTCCGGGGTGATGTTCCAGTCGCCAGCCAATTCCACGCCCGAGATTTCGGCCTCGTCGACGTTGAAGTTCTGGATAATGCGCCGGTAATATAGCTGTCCGTCCGAGCCGACATATTGCGGACCGTCCGTCCAGTAATCGTATTCGTCAAGGATGCCATCGCCATTGGTGTCGCGGCCAAGGCTTCTTTGTTGCAGCTTGTCTTCGAACTTCGTGTGGAAGGCCGTGGCGCTGACCGTGAATGTATCCGCCTCATAAACGGCAGCCAATTCAAAGTTCAGTGTTTTTTCCGGCTTCAGATCCGGGTTGCCAAGGATAACCGCGCAAGAGGGCGGGGTATTGCTGGCACAGCCCGCGCCACCACTGGTATAGGCATAGCCCGGAATAATCGAACGCAGTTCAGGCGTCTTGTAGCCTGTCGAGATACCGCCTTTGACGGTCAGGTTTTCGGTCGCATTCCAGACGCCATAGATCCGCGGGGCAATATGACCGCCGTAGAATTCGTTATTGGTATAACGCAGGCCCAGCGTCAGCGCGAAATCATCGCGCATGCGCCATTCATCCTCGACATACAATGACCATTCATCGCCGCGGAACTTTTCATCCCGTGGCGTGGCGCCGGGCGCCGTCGCTCCGGGGTTCTGGTCGGTAATATCGGTGCGCAGGAACTGGCCGCCAAAGGTCAGCCGATGCTCGCCATTCCAGGACAGGCTGCGGGTCGCCTTGGCGTCAAGAACCGTGTTGCGCACCTCGGGGGACCGCAGGTTGCGCGTGAATGCGGCGTCGGGGGTCGCGCGGCTGTAAGTTGTGCGTTCGCCCACCTCCTGCGAAAAGCTGAACTCGGTGCTCAGATCCCCGTAATCACCTTTATGGGTCAGCGACCAGTGATCCCGATCATGGTCGCGATAGCCCAGATCGCCGTAATCCTCGGCACTGATCCGGGTCCGCCCGGCTTCAAGCAGGACCTGGTTCTGGTCGTTCACATGCCAGGTCAGACGGGCGCCCAGGTCATAGTCGTCCGAGCCGCCGGGTCCGCCCGAGATCGACGAGGCGTCCTGATCGAACTTGCGGCCCCAGACTTGCAGGCCCAGCGTATTCGCGATCAGCGGACCAGAGGCGTAGAACGAGGTTTGCTGGCTGTTTTCAAAGCCCTTTTCGTCCTGAATGACGGTCTCGGCCGTGATCGAGCCGGTCCAGGTATCGGCGACCGGTTTGGTGATGATGTTGATCACCCCACCCATGGCGTCCGAACCGTAAAGCGAGGACATCGGGCCGCGCACGATCTCGATCCGCTCAATGGCTGCGATCGGCGGGATAAAGCTCTGCTCAAAGCCCGAGTTGCCGTTCACGCGCGCATCGCGGGTGGTCTGGCGCTTTCCGTCCACGAGGATCAGGGTGTACTGGCCCGGCAGGCCGCGGATATAGATATCGGTTTCGTTGGCGACCCCGGTGGTGACAACCCCCTGCACCTCTTTCAGAGCATCGGTCAGGCTGGTGAAACTGCCCTTTTTCAGTTCTTCGGAGGTGATGACCGAAATGCTGGCCGGGGCCTCTTTGATGTTCTGTTCAAAGCCCGCAGCAGTGATGACGATGCTGTCCAGAACGACGACATCGGCATTTTGTTCCTGGGCCAGCGCAAGCGCCGGGGCGCATAGCGCCGGAAGTGACAGCAGCGCCGTGCGCAGGCTGCGGTGCCCGCGAGTGCGGGCTGGATGGGGCAAGGATGGGGAAGGCATGGTCACCTCTCGACAACAGAAAAGATGGATTTCTGCCTTGGTCGACCGGACGAGAGGGAGCGCCGATGCCTGGGTCGCTGACGGGCGGTTAATCAGTCCCGGGCAAGCGGGACAAGGGTATAGTTCTGTCTGCAAAATGTCTGTGGCAGAAATGCGACAAATTTACTAGGTTATTTGCCGCAACCTTGTCCCGATCACCGTAGCGTGCCTCTTTGATCAGTCGCGGATGCCCTTGAACCGCTCTTGCCATTCATCGCGGTTTTCGTCGCTGATCTTGGCAAAAAGCACCTCTGGCACGGTAAACGCATGGCCTGCGGGCAGGGCCTCAAGCGCGGCACGGACGTTATCGGGCCAGTTGCGGTTGTCGGTGTGCATCGCCTCCAGCATCGCCTCCGAGGCGAAGGGAATGAAGGGCGCCGAAAGGACCGCGTAAAGCCGGATCAGGTTCAGCCCCAGACGCACCTGCATTGCGGCTTTTCCGGGGTCGGTCTTGAAGGTGGACCAAGGGGCCGCCGATTGCAGATACTCGTTGCCAAGGACCCAGATCGCGCGCAGCTCGGCTGCCGATTTGCGGATCTCGATATGATCCATGAATCCTTCATAGGCGCGGATCCGGGTGGTCAGCGCCTCAATCAGCGCCTCTTCCTCGGGGCCGTAGCTGCCGCCTTCGGGGATGGTTTCGCCGAATTTGCTGCGACAGAACTTGGTGATGCGGCTGACGAAATTGCCCAGCACATCGGCCAGGTCCTTGTTCACCGACTGCTGGAAATTGTCCCAGGTGAATTCGCTGTCCCCCGATTCGGGCGCATGGGACAACAGCCACCAGCGCCAGTAATCGGCGGGCAGGATCGACAACGCCTGATCCATGAACACGCCGCGTCCCTGACTGGTCGAGAACTGGCCGCCGTCATAGGTCAGATAGTTGAAGCTCTTGATATAATCGACAAGCTTCCACGGCTCGCCCGAACCGATGATCGTCGCCGGGAAGGAGAGGGTGTGGAAGGGCACGTTATCCTTTCCCATGAACTGGGTATAGGTCACGTCATCGGCGCCCTCGTCCAGACGCCACCAGCGGCGCCATGCGCTGTCAGGTTCGCCCCGCTTATCCGTGCCTTCGGCTGTCGCGGCGATATATTCGATCGGCGCGTCGAACCAGACGTAGAAGACCTTACCCTCCATCCCTGGCCAGGGCTTGTCGCCTTTCTTGACCGGGATGCCCCAGTCCAGGTCGCGGGTGATCCCACGGTCCTGCAAGCCGTCGCCGTCGTTCAGCCATTTCCGGGCAATCGAGGTGGTCAGAATCGGCCAGTCAGTCTTGCTGTCGATCCAGGCCGAAATCTGATCCCGGAGTGAACGCTGGCGCAGATAAAGATGCTTGGTTGCCCGCACTTCCAGATTGGTTGAGCCCGAAATGGCCGAGCGCGGGTTGATCAGGTCGGTCGGGTCAAGCTGCTTGGTGCAGTTCTCGCACTGGTCGCCGCGGGCCTTGTCATAGCCGCAGTTGGGGCAGGTGCCTTCGATATAGCGGTCGGGCAGAAAACGACCGTCGTCAATCGAATAGACCTGACGTTCCTCGACCTCCGAGATATATCCGTTTTCGTCCAGCTTGCCGGCGAAATGCTGGGTCAGCACATGGTTGCGC
Organism: Paracoccus sp. J56; assembly: GCF_019633685.1. Taxonomy (NCBI): domain Bacteria; kingdom Pseudomonadati; phylum Pseudomonadota; class Alphaproteobacteria; order Rhodobacterales; family Paracoccaceae; genus Paracoccus; species Paracoccus sp. J56. The sequence continues at coordinate 83,514 of NZ_JAFL01000002.1, read as the reverse complement.
TGGCTGGAAGAGCGGCCAAAATGGTCAAGGGACAGGCCAAAGTTACGGGCGATCTCGGCCTGAATCTCGTGCATTTCGGCGCAATATTCGGCGATCGGCTTCCCGGCCTTGGCGGCTGCCAGTTCGGCAGGCGTCCCATGCTCGTCCGTGGCGCAGATGAACATCACCTCATGCCCACGTCCCCGCAGGTAACGGGCATAGAGGTCCGCGGGAAGCTGCGAGCCGACGAGGTTGCCGAGGTGCTTGATCCCGTTGATGTAGGGGATCGCCGAAGTAATGAGATGCCGCGCCATGATCGGGTCCTGTTAGGTTCCTCGGGTTTCTTTATCCAGCAGTGGGCGCGAAGGCCAGAGCCTCGGCAATCCCCGGATCAACGCGTTCTTTCCGACCATAGGGCAAGCGCCTTGCGGACCACCTCGGGCACGCTTGCGCTTAGCGGCAGCTGCGCGGCGAGGATATCGGCAACCGGCACCCAGCGTGCGTCCGCCGCGTCATCCGCTGCCAGCGGCTCACCCGAAATATAGTCGCATAGCACTGCTGTCAGCAGAAAGTGAAAGCGCAACGAACCGTCGCCGTTACGCTCGATCACGTCGATATTTTCGAGATAGGAAAGCGGGCGGCCGATGACCCCTGTTTCCTCGGCCAGTTCGCGGGCGGCGGCCTCAAGCGCGGTTTCGCCCGGCTCGACATGGCCACCCGGAAAACCCCATAACCCGGCGTCAGGCGGGTTACGCCGCTGAACCAGCAGCGCCCGCGCCGTATCGCCGACGCCGTCCAGCGTCACCGCCAATGCGGCAAGTCTGGGGAAATGGGCCACTTAGCGCCTGCGGTCGCGCCGCGCGCTCATCGGCTGGAATGCGACGCTGACATGCGCCTCGCAATAGGGTTTTCCGGCCACGGTCGGCAGGCCGCAGAACCAGAACTTGTCGGTCGCCGGGTCGCCGATCGGCCATTTGCAGGTCCGCTCGGTCAGCTCCATCAAGCTCAGCTTGCGGGCACGCTTTTCAACCTCGCGCACGCTGGCCAGCGTTTCGGGGCTGATTTCATTGGCCGAGGGCTGGGGCGGCAGCGGCTGCCCAGCCGGCACGATAGGCCGGCGGTTAAAGCTTGCCGGCTGCGCAGGTGCGGGCGCGGGCTCAGCGGCAGGCGCAGCAGCCGCGGGTTTCGGCGCCGGGGCGGCCGCGGGTGCAGGCGCCGGTTTCGGCTCGGGTGCGGCGGCAGTGGGGGCGGCAGGCTTGGCCGCAGCTTCGGGTGCGGGCTCGGGGCTTTCTTCATTACGGTTCGACAGGCCAAGGCGGTGCACCTTGCCAATCACCGCGTTACGGGTCACGCCGCCCAGCTCCTTGGCGATCTGGCTGGCCGACTGGCCCTCGGCCCACATGCGTTTCAACGTCTCGACGCGCTCGTCGGTCCAGGACATGGCTTGCCTTTCCTGCACCGGGTGCTTTCCGGTGCCCTTCGTGCTAGTGGCTTCAATTCCGCAAGACCCGGCCTTAAATCCGGGGATAGCCAGATTTACCCACACAAGCCCGCGAATTCAAGGAGCGCCGATGCAAACGATCCCGACATCCTCCGGAACGCCCCCGGAATTTCGCCAGATGGGTGTGCGGCGCTTTGGCCGGGTGAACTGGCTGGGCCTTTATACACTAAGCCGACGCGAAGTCATGCGCTTCATGAGCGTCTGGCAGCAGACCATATTTGCGCCGCTGATGACATCGGCCCTGTTCGTGATCGTCTTTGCGCTGGCGCTGGGGCGCAACCGGGGCGAGGTGATGGGGTTGCCCTATCTTGCCTTTCTGGGACCCGGGATCCTGATGATGACGGTGATCCAGAACGCATTCGCCAACACGTCGTCGAGCATCATCTCGGCCAAGATGCAGGGAAATATCGTCGATACGCTTATGCCGCCCCTCTCGGCGGGTGAGATCCTGGCCGGTTATCTGATCGGGGCGGTGATGCGTGCCCTGATCGTCGCCACAGCCATCGCAATAGGCATGGCGCTGGTAATCGGGCAGGGGATTGCCCATCCGGTTTGGGCGCTGGTCTTTGTGATCCTTGGCGCCTTGCTCATGGGGGGGCTTGGCCTGCTGGGCGGGATCGTCGCGCAGAAGTTCGACCATATGGCTGCGATTACCAATTTCATCGTGACGCCGCTGTCGTTTCTGTCGGGCACATTTTATTCGGTGCAGGTGCTGCCCCAGCCTTTCCGGGTGCTGGCCCATTGGAACCCGATCTTTTACCTGATCGACGGGGCGCGTTACGGCATCGCCGGTGTGTCGGATGCGCCGGTGCTGCGCGGGCTGCTGATCTGTGGGCTGACCGTGGCGGCGGTTCTGTTCACCGCATGGCGCTGGCTTGCGACAGGCTATCGGATGAAGCCTTGAAATCTTCGTTGCACGGCGCGCGCTTCCGCGCTATGCGACGGGCATGATCGCATGGACCGCTCATATTGCCCGTCCCCGACGTTGACGCTGTCAACGCACGATCACGCCTGCCTTTCTGCATTTTCGTCAGCCATGGTGCCGCCACGCGGCCGTTCCCAGAGAGGGTAACTCCATGATTTCGCACGTCCTGCCGACCTATAACCGCGCGCCAATCGCCTTTGAAAGAGGCGAGGGCACATGGGCCATTGCGACGGACGGGACCCGATATCTGGATCTTGGCGCGGGCATCGCCGTGAACTCGCTCGGCCATGCCAACCCTGATCTGGTTTCTGCCCTGACCGAGCAGGCCGGGCGCATCTGGCATGTCTCGAACCTTTACAACATTCCCCAGCAGGAACAGCTGGCCGATCTGCTGGTCGAGCACACCTTTGCCGACACCGCCTTCATCACCAATTCGGGCACCGAGGCGGCGGAGCTGGCAATCAAGATGGTGCGCAAATACTGGTCCGAGCAAGGCGATCCCGACCGGTACGAGATCCTGACCTTTGAGGGCGCCTTTCACGGCCGTTCGACCGGTGCCATCGCCGCTGCGGGATCGGAAAAGATGGTTAAGGGGTTCGGTCCGCTGATGCCCGGTTTCCGCCAGTTGCCCTGGGGGGACATGGAGGCGCTGAAGGCCGCCATCTCTGACCGCACTGCCGCCGTCATGCTGGAGCCGGTTCAGGGCGAAGGTGGCATCCGGCCGCTGCCCGATGCCGATCTGCGCCTGATTCGCGGGCTTTGCGATCAGACCGGTGCACTTTTGGTGCTGGATGAGGTCCAGTCGGGCATGGGCCGGACCGGCCGGCTGTTTGCCCATGAATGGGCGGGTATCACGCCCGACATCATGATGGTTGCCAAGGGTATCGGTGGTGGCTTTCCGCTGGGCGCGGTGGTTGCGACTGAAAAGGCGGCCTCGGGTATGGCGGCGGGCACCCATGGCTCGACCTATGGTGGCAACCCGCTGGCCTGTGCGGTCGGGGTGCGCGTCATGCAGATCATTGCCCAGCCCGAGTTTCTGGCCGGGGTAAACCGCAAGGGCGCGCTGCTGCGGCAAAAGCTCGAAGGGCTGATCGCCGCCCATCCCGGAGTTTTTGAGGCTGTGCGCGGTCAGGGTCTGATGCTGGGGCTGAAATGCAAGGTTGCCCCCGCCGATCTGGTCAACGCAGGCTACGCTGAACATCTTTTGACCGTTGGCGCGGCCGATAACACCGTGCGCCTCTTGCCGCCGCTGAACATCTCGGACGAAGAGATCGCCGAGGCGGTTGCACGGCTGGATCGTGCTGCCGGGCGGCTTGATGGATAGGCTCGGCCCTCAGCCGCTGAGATTTGCCGATCTGCCCCTGTGGGCGGATCGGTCGCACCCTTGTGACGTGCATAAATCCCGGGCGGCCCCGGCCCGCCCCATTCCCAGCCTGTCGGCCCGTCGCTGTCCCGCCCCGCATCCCGGGGCATATGGGGCATTGGTGAACCATATTCTTTCTTTCGGACCTTGCGCTGGTGCGCCTGCCGCTGGGGGCGGTGCTGACGGCCGGTCCCTGCTGGGCGGTCTGGCGCCGACGTTGCGCCCGCGGGCAGATGGTACGCTTGCCCGTGTCATGACCCGGCACCGATGAAGCGGTGTTACGTTTCGCGCCGGATTTTCGCAGCGGCAGCGGACCTTGGCCCTTGACCTCGCTTTGGCAAAGCGGCTTGCTTGCCGGATCAATCCGAAAGACACTCAGATGAATAGTTTCCTCGACATCCACACCACCGATAAGGCAGAGTTGCGCGGCATGATCGACAATGCGCGCCGGATGAAGGACGCGCGCAACGGCCTGCCCAAAGGGGCGCCCGATGCCGAACAGCCGCTCAAAAACCGTATGGTCGCGCTGATCTTTGAAAAGCCATCGACCCGCACCCGGGTCAGCTTTGATCTTGGTGTGCGCCAGATGGGCGGCCAGACCATGGTGCTGTCGGGCAAAGAAATGCAGCTTGGCCATGGCGAGACCATCGCCGATACCGCCCGTGTGCTGTCGCGTTATGTCGATCTGATCATGATCCGTACATTTGAAGAGGCGACCCTGCTTGAGATGGCCGAACATGCCAGCGTGCCGGTCATCAACGGGCTGACGAACCGCACCCATCCCTGCCAGATCATGGCCGATGTGATGACCTTCGAAGAACATCGCGGCCCGATCGCGGGCCGCAAGGTGGTCTGGTCGGGCGATGGCAACAATGTCTGCTGCTCGATGATCCATGCCGCCGGACAGTTTGGCTATGATTTTGTCTTTACTGGTCCTCCCACGCTTGACCCCGAGCGTGAGGCCGTGGATTTTGCCCGCGCCCAAGGTGTGCAGGTCGCAATCGAACGTGATCCCGCCAAGGCGGTCGAGGGGGCCGATCTGGTGGTGACAGATACGTGGGTGTCCATGCACGATCCGCAATCGGCCCGCGAGCGGCGGCACAATCAGCTGCGCCCTTATCAGGTCAACGAAGCGCTGATGGGGCTTGCCAAGCCCGGTGCCCTGTTCATGCATTGCCTGCCTGCCCATCGTGACGATGAGGTAACCAGCGCGGTGATGGACGGGCCGAACTCGGTCATCTTCGATGAGGCCGAGAACCGCCTGCACGCACAAAAAGCCGTCATGCGCTGGTGTCTCGGCGTCTAAGCCGTCTTCGCTTTGAAAACATCGCCGGCACGTTGCTTCGTGCCGGCTTAATTTTTTATCGTAAGCGCCTGCGTGAGTGGCTGAGCGCCAACCGCTTTTTCTTATTGGCCTCTCCGGGTTCCTTCTGGTCATCGACCTGCTTGCAGGCGCCGTCAGCCTCTCTGTCTGCTGCGCATTTCCAGCACTTTCTCAGGCTTGCGACTTTAAGGCGAAGAAAGCAAAGCCTGCGTAACGCAGGGTCTGTTACGTCCGGTGCCTGCTGTTGCGTTTGCCGGGCATCGGGGCGCGCAACAGTTTGTTATTCTGAAAGATCAGTTCTCGCGGAACGCGCGGGTGAAATAATCCGACAGTGGTTTGATCAGATAGGCCAGCGGGCTGCGCTCGCCGGTCTGGACATAGACCTCGACCGGCATGCCGGGGATTAGCGCCAGCTCCCCAAGTTTTTCGACCTCGCTTGCCGGGATAGTCACCTCGGCCCGGTAATAGGGGATATGGGTTGCCTGATCGACCAGCGTATCGGGTGAGACGCGGCTTAGCGTACCATCAATCTCGGGCGTGGTGCGCGACGAAAAGGACGAAAAGCGCAGCACCACCTTTTGTCCGGGGTGGACCTCGTCGATGTTGATGGTGGCGATACGCGCGGCGACCACCAACGGCCGGTCCTGAGGGATAATGAACAAGATCGGATCAGCCGGACGGATGACCGAGCGCGGTGTGGTAACCTGCAGTTCCTGCACCACCCCCGATACCGGGGCGCGGATTTCCAGTCGCGAGATGCGTTCGATCAGCGATCTTCTCCGCTCAGCCAACTCCAGCTCACGATAGCCAAGTTCGCGCAGCTCGGTTTCGGCCTCTTCGCGACGGGAGGCACTTTTCTCCAGCCGTGACAGGTCGATTTCGGCCAGCTGGGTGACAGCGCGGGCCCGGGCGGCCGTCGTCTCACCCAACATGCCATCCAGACGGGCCGCCTCGCGTTCCAGTGCCAGAACCCGGGGGGCCTGGGCCAGACCCTTTTCCAGCAGAGACCGCTGGTCGCGCAATTCCTGTTCGATAAAGCTTCGCTGCTGCTTCAATGCCTCCATCTGCGCATCGACGCCGCCGATCTGCGACTGCACCTGTTCTGCCTGCTTGGCCAACTGGCCAATGGACTGCCGAAGAGTGTCAAGCCGGGCACGGAACAGGCTGGTCTGCCCCTCCATCATGGTTTTCAGTTGGGGATGTTTCGCAGCTGTCTCGATCAGTTCCTGTGGAAACTCGATATTCTCGCGGTCGGCACGCTCGGCCTCAAGCCGGCCGCGGCGGGCGAGGATCTCGAAATACTGACCTTCGACGATGGCGAGTTCGGTGTCGAGCAATGTGCCGTCAAGCCGGATCAGCGGTTGGCCGGCAGTCACGTTTTCGCCGTCATGGATCAGGATTTCCGTGACCACACCACCATCAGGATGCTGGACAACCTGCCGGCGCTGTTCAACTTCGACCTGTCCGGGGGCGACGACGGCGCCGGCTATACGAGCTCCCCAGGCCCAAAGACCAAAGCCGCCGACCAGAACCAGCATGGCGACCAACCCCAGGACTACCGGCCCGCGCGCTGACCATTCCGGTCGGGACCGCGCAGCAAGGGGCTGTGGCGACGGTGTTGGCGTCGGACGAGCGTGGAATTTCGACTGGAGCGGCTCGGGTTGTGGTGCCGCCGGGGTTGCGGCTGGGCGCTCTGCCGGGGCCTGGTCCAATTGATCTGGGTTCGTCATGTCACGCCTCCGCCATGGCCCTGGGCGCGGGCGATTTGTTCCGCATTCTTGACCAGCGATTTCAGGACCTCATCGCGCGGGCCAAAACCACGGCGCAGGCCCTGATCCATTACCAGCAGCAGTTCACATTCCGTGATCGCGGCTGGGCGGTGGGCCATGATGATCACTGAGCCTCCGCGCGCCTTGATATTGCGGATTGCAATGTTCAGTGCGGTTGAGCCTTCGTTGTCGAGGTTGGAGTTAGGTTCGTCCAACACAAAGATCACCGGATCGGCATAGAGCGCGCGCGCCAGCCCGATGCGCTGGATCTGTCCTCCGGACAGGCGCCCGCCGGTCTGACTGACCCGTGTGTCATAACCCTGCGGCAAATCAAGGATCATCTGATGCGCGGCAGCGGCCATAGCGGCGGCAACAATGCGCTCGGGGTCAGGCTCGGGCGAAAGGCGGGCGATATTTTCCGCAATCGTGCCATCAAACAAGGTCACCTGTTGGGGCAGATAGCCGATCAGCCCCCCCAGCACATCCGGGTCATATTGATCGAGGGTCGCGCCACCCAGCCGGATCGAGCCAGAGGCAATGGGCCATGCGCTGATAAGTGCGCGCGCCAGTGTGGACTTGCCAGCACCCGAAGGGCCGATCACGCCAAGTGCCTGACCGGGTCCAAGGTCGAAACTGACACCACGCAGGGTCGCCATGCCTTGGCCGGGGGGCACAACAGTGAGATTGCGAACCTCAAGCCGCGCCTCTGGTTTGGGCAGGGGGGTGCGTTGCGCAGGCGGTGGGCGGCGCGAAAGCAGTTCGCTCAGCCGCCTCCATCCATCTTGGGCGCGCTGGACGATCGACCAGCTGCCAACCACCTGCTCGATCGGGGCCAGCGCCCGGCCCATCAGGATAGATGAGGCGATCATCGCGCCGGGTGTTACCTCTTGTTGCAGGACCAGCCATGCGCCGGCCGCCAAAAGGGCGCTTTGCAGAAACAGCCGGAAGGTGCGCGAAAATACCGTAAAGCCCGAAGCGCGGTCGCTGGAGCGCATCGTCGCCTCGGTCGCCTTGTCGCGTGCGGCCTGCCAGCGCCGGAAAGCCGCGCCGCGCATGCCGAGTGAGCTGATGACCTCACCCTCATCGCGATAAAGGTCAGACATGCGTTCGGCCGAATGGCTGGCGATGGCGGCTTGCTGCAGGGAATCGCGGCTAAGCCATTGGTTCAGCAGGGTTGATGCGATCAGAATTACCATACCCGCAGTCGCGACAGCCCCAAGCAGCGGGTGAAACAGAAATACCGCCGCCAGAAAGAACGGGGCCCAAGGCAGGTCGAACAGCGCCATCAGAACCGGCGAGGCGATCATTTTCTGTACGGCCTCAAGATCACGCATCCCGCCGCGCACGACGACATCAGAACCGACGGCCTGACCGTCCTGCAAGGCGGCGGTAAAGACGCGCCCCTCCATCCGTTCCTGAAAACGGGCAGCGATACGGGCCATGATCCGGTTCCGGGCGAGGTCCAGCACCCCCATAAGGGTGAACAGAAAGGTCACCAGCAGAAACAGCGCTGTCAGCGTTTCGACCGAACGACTGGCAAGTACCCGGTCATAGACCTGCATCATGAAGAGCGGTCCGGTCAGCATCAGCATGTTCACTGCGAAAGAAAACAGGCCGACGGCGCCATAAAGCTGCCATGCCATCGCCCGGGCAGTCTTTAGCTCGCGCCCGCCATCATGTCGCATCGGCGGCAAGGCCATGCTCGTCCTTTCCTCGTTAACCTGACCGGGCTTGCCCGGAATTGTTCCAGCGCATATCCCAAAGCGCAACGGCAATACATGCCCCTAAACCATCACCGTTCGAATCGCCACTGTTCACCAGAACCTATCAGCAGCAGGTTAGCAATTGATTGCCAGGTATCATCTGATCGCTTTTTTTGCAGCCGCTCTGGCGGGGGGCTGTTCAGCGGATCGGGACGGCGACGGCATCCATGATCCTTACGAGCCGATGAACCGCAAGGTTCACGCCTTTAACCGGGCGGTCGACTCGCGCGTCGTCAAGCCGCTGAGTTCTGGCGTGTCGGGCAAAGATGGCAAGGGTATCGGCAGCCATGTAGTTGAGGCCGCAGGAAATTTCGGCTCGAACCTTGCATTGCCGGGCACGGCGGTGAACCATCTTTTACAGGGCAAGCCTGCGCCAGCGGTGCGCACGACCTTTCGGTTTTTGGTGAACTCGACGTTGGGATTTGCGGGACTGCTTGACCCAGCCGGCAAAGATTTCGCCCTGCCGGAAGAGGATACCGATTTCGGCCAGACACTGGCTGCCTGGGGCGTGGGTGAGGGTGCTTATCTTGAACTGCCACTGATTGGCCCCTCGACTGAACGTGATGCGGTGGGCCGCGTCGTCGATCTGGTGATTGATCCGATGCGCGGATGGCTGAACCGGGACCAGTATCTGATCGGGATGGGCGCGCGCGCGGCCTCAAAAGCCGGTGAACGAGGGCGTTTTAGCGATTCCGTCGATTCCATCCTGTATGAAAGCGCGGATAGTTATGCCCAGACGCGGCTGATCTGGTTGCAGCATCGCCGCCATGAACTGGGCGAAGAAGGAGAGAATATTGACCCTTATGCCGAATGAGTTCCGGCGCCATAACCGGCGCGGTTTTCTGGGCCTGATCGGCGCGGGGCTGGCACTTGTCGCTCAGCCGGCTTGGGCGCTGGATACCGACGAGGCGCGGGCGCTGATCGAGAAATCTTTGGACGAGGTCTATACGGTCATCAACTCGGGTCAGCCTCCGGCGCAGATGTTCAAGGCGTTTGAGGCGATCTTTGCCCGCTATGCCGATGTGGACATCATTGCGCGTTCCGCGTTGGGTCCGGCGGCGCGGCAGGCGGGTGCGGCCGGGTTTGCCGCCTATAAACAGGCGTTTCAGGGTTATATCGGCCGTAAATACGGCAAGCGCTTCCGCGAATTCATCGGCTCAGAGATCGAGGTGACGGGCGCGCGGCCGGTAAAGTCATTCTATGCCGTGACCTCGGTCGCTTATCTTAAGGGACGCAGCCCGATGGAGGTTGAATGGCACGTTTCGGACAAGTCCGGGCAGAGCCGCTATTTCAACATCATCATCGAGGGGGTGAACATGCTCGCCTCGGAACGGGCCGAGATCGGGGCGATGCTTGCGCGGCGCAAGGGCGATATCGCGGCGCTGACCGCCGATCTGCAGCAGGCGGGATAAGGCAGGTAGGCCCATCGCAAGTTAAAGGCCGGTCCCTTAGGGCCGGCCTTTGTCGTTACTCCTGATAGACGCCCTCGATATTTCGCAGCGCCTGGGTCAGCGGATCATCTGCGCCGCCATCGGCGGGCGCAGGTGGCGCGGCTTCGGGATTCGAAGTCACGGTCTGAGCCGGGAAGGTCGGCACACCACCACCCGCCGCAGGGTCGGGCAGGGCCTGGCCGCCCTCGACAGGTGCTGTCTGAGCTTGCGGCGAGGGTTGGCCAAGCGCCTCGGACAGCGCGGCGGCAAGCGGATCGGCTGCGCCGTCGCCCGTGGTGCTGACCACCTGCGGCACTGCGCTATCCGGGTCAAAGGCGAAGTTACCCAGCGGCTCGACGGGCAAGCCCTCGTGGATCTCGTTCATGACGGCCTGCCAGACCTCGGCCGGCAGCCCGCCACCCGTCACGCCCTTGAGCGGAGTGTTGTCGTCATAACCCATCCAGACGCCGGTCACATATTGGCCGGTAAAGCCGATGAACCATGCGTCGCGATAGCTTGAGGTCGTGCCGGTCTTGCCTGCAGCCGGTCGTCCTGCAAGCCGCGCCCTGCCGCCGGTGCCGTTTTCGATCACCTGCTGCATCATGCCGATCAGCTCACGCGCTGCCTTTTGTGAGATCACGCGCTGGCCCATGCCGCCGACCTGACCGATCAGCGCCTGATCGTCACCCTTGATGCGCAGTTCAACCAGACCGTAGGGGCTGACGGCAGTACCTCCATTGCGGATGCCGGCATAGGCGCCGGTCATGGCCAGCAGGGTCGATTCTGACACCCCAAGGCCCAGCGACGGGCCGCTGGCCAGATCGTTCGAGAAGCCAAAGTCCTGCGCTACGCGGCGTACCGCATCACGGCCGACGATTTCCTGAAGGCGGATCGTCGCGGTGTTCAGCGACTGCGACAGGGCGCGGGTCAGCGTCACTTCGCCGAGATAGCGGCGCGTATAGTTCTGAGGCGACCACGGGCCCGAGCCGCGCACGTTGATGGTAAGCGGCGCGTCCAGAACGGTGTCGTTCGGGCTATACCCCTGATCCAGCGCGGCGGCATAGACAAAGGGTTTGAAGCTGGAGCCGGTCTGGCGCTTGGCCTGCGTTGCCCGGTTAAAGGTGCCGGTCGCGGTATTGTCGCGCCCGCCGATCATGGCACGCACCGCGCCGTCGGGCGACATCACGACCACCGCCGCCTGTGCCTTCGACCCCGGTGCCACCTTTTCGTCAAAGATGCGCTTCAGCGCCCGTTCGGCCGCGCGTTGCACACGCTGGTCGAAGGTGGTCTTGATAGTGACATCCTCGGTCGTTTCGCTGGTCAGGAAGCCGGGGCCGGATTCCATCACCCAGTCGGCAAAGTAACCGCCCGCCCGCGCCGCAGCCGCCTTGGAAAGCGCAGCCGGACTGGCCTTGGCCTCGGCATAGGATTTGTCGTCCAGATAGCCCTGTTCATGCATCAGCCCAAGGATGACCGTTGCCCTGTCCTGCGCCCTTTGCAGGTTCGAGGTCGGCGCGAAATAGCTTGGTGCCTTGAGCAGGCCGGCAAGCATTGCTGCCTCGGCGGCGTTAACCTGAGCTGCTGATTTGTCGAAATAGCGCTGTGCTGCCGCCTCGAAACCGCGCGCGCCCGCCCCGAGGTATGAGCGGTTCATATAGATGTTGAGGATATCCTCTTTCGAGTATTTCGCCTCCATCGCCAGCGCGTAGGGCACTTCCTTGATCTTGCGCCAGATCGAGGATTTGCGGCATTCGGCCTCGAAGTCGGCTTCGGATTTCCAGCGGATCGGGTCAAAGGTCTCGCCAAGGCACAAAAGCTTGGCGACCTGCTGCGTGATGGTCGAGCCGCCGTTGCCTTCAAGCGGGCCGCGTCCTTCGGACATGTTGATCTTGATTGCGCTGGCAATACCGCGCGGATCGACGCCAAGGTGGCGGTAGAATCGCTTGTCCTCGGTCGCAACCACCGCGTCCTTCAGGACCGGGGCGATCTTGTCGGCGCTGACCATGCCAAAAGTTTCACCACGCCAGGCGAACACCCGGCCTTCGCTGTCCTGCATGGTGACCGAGCCGCGGGCACGACCGTCGAAAAGCGCCGCAGGTTCGGGCAGCGTCGTGTAGTAGTAAAAGCTTGCGGCAAAGAGAATCAGCGCCACCGTCAGGCCAAGCCGCCAGAACGAGCCCCAGATTACCCGCCAGATCAGCAAAACGAATCCGGCGATTCCGCGCGTCACCACATTGCCCCGGCGCGGCCTTTTGGGCGGCTTTCCGGAACGACGTGGGGGCTGTTTCTGCGTTTTCTGAGGGGCTTGGTCGAAATTGCGCTTGTCCGCGACAATGCGGCCCCTGCCGGTCGGTGTCTTCATGCCTGCTTTCCTGCCCAGCCGAGTAGTCCGGCCTGTAGCTGCGCAAGATACATGAAAGCCCGCGCCTTGAGAACCGCGATGACCTATCAGTGAACTGCCGCGACATGGCGCAGAACCCGGCGTTGATGCCCTAAATTCGGGCAGTCGAGGCGCGGGCTCGGCCGAAAGCTGCACAAACCTTGTGCCAGCGGGGCAGGGGCGGGTTTTCTGACCGGGACATGGAACTGCTGCAACGCAGAAAGAAGGTGCAGGAAACATGATGAGACCTACCGCGATCAAACCCATGATCCCGGCGCTTGCCCTCCCGCTTATCGGGCTGGCGGTGCCGGCCCTTGCGCAAGAGGCTGCGGCCCCCGCCGGCACTGTAGAAGCCGTGGTCGAGACCGTCGCGCCCATCGTCGACAAGGGTGACACGACCTGGATGATGGTTTCGGCCATTCTGGTCATGGCCATGTCCATTCCGGGGCTGGCGCTGTTCTATGGCGGTCTGGTCCGGGCGCGGAACATGCTGTCGGTGCTGATGCAGGTCTTTACGATCTTCTGCATCATGTCGATCCTGTGGGTCTGCTTTGGCTATTCGCTGGCCTTCACCGGTGCAGGCTCGGCCGAAGAGGCGACCTGGCTGACCCCCTTTATCGGCGGTCTTTCGAAGGCGTTCCTTGCCGGGGTTGATACCTCATCGCTGGCCGAGACCTTCACCACCAATGTCTATGTGCCGGAATATGTCTTCATCATCTTCCAGATGGCCTTTGCCTGTATCGCCCCGGCGCTGATCGTCGGCGCCACGGTCGAGCGGATGAAGTTCCAGGCGGTGCTGGCCTTTGTGGTGATCTGGTTCTTTATCTCTTACCTGCCTATGGCCCATATGGTCTGGTGGTGGGGCGGCCCCTCGGCCTATGACGCGCCCGGCGGCTATCTGTTCGGCCATGGCGATCTGGACTTTGCCGGCGGCACCGTCATCCACATCAACGCTGGCGTCGCTGGTCTGGTCGCTGCGCTGGTCGTCGGTCCCCGCCTTGGTTATGGCCGCGAGCTGATGGCCCCGCATAACCTGCCCTTTACCTTCCTTGGCGGCTGCCTGCTGTGGATCGGCTGGTTCGGCTTCAACGCTGGCTCGAACATGGAGGCCACCGGCACCGCTGCCATGGCGATCCTGAACACCACGGTCGCGACCGCCGCCGCTGCGCTGGCCTGGGCCTTTGGTGAGTGGCTGTTCCGCGGTCATCCCTCGCTGCTGGGCGGCGTTTCGGGGGCGATTGCCGGTCTGGTTGGCATCACTCCGGCGGCTGGTTTCGTTGGCCCCATGGGCGCCATTGTCATCGGTCTGGCTGCGGGCTTTATCTGCATGTGGTTCGTCATCAGCCTGAAAGCCAGGCTGGGCATCGACGAAAGCCTTGATGTCTTTGGCATCCACGGGGTCGGCGGCATTGTCGGCGCGATCCTGACGGGGGTCTTTGCTGCCCCGTCGCTGGGTGGGTCGGGCATCTACGATTATGCCACGGAGTCGGTCGCGGCGAGCTATGACATGTTCGGTCAGGTTACCACCCAGACGCTGGGTGTGATCGTGGCGGTGATCTGGTCGGCGGTTGCTTCGTTCATCGCGCTGATGATCGTCAAGGCGCTGATCGGCCTGCGCGTCTCGGACAGCGACGAACGTCAGGGTCTGGACGTCACCACCCACGGCGAAAGCGCCTACAACAGCTAAGGCAGCATCATCAGGCAAAGGAAAAGCCCGGCATAAAGCCGGGCTTTTTCATGTGTGGATGGCGGGCGCTCAGGACAGCCGCGAGACCACGAAATCCGCAAGGTCGGAAAGGATCTGGCGCAGTGGCTGATCCGGTGTGGCCAGCAGTGCTGTTTTGGCCCGTTCCGCCCAGGCGATGGCATCGGCGCGCGATGCATCCAGCGCCTCGCGCCGGTGCAGGATCTCCAGCGCGGTGGTCAGATCGGCCTCGTCCTGCTGGCCCTTGCCGATCGTGCGTTCCCAAAAGGCGCGCTCAGTCGCATCGGCGCGGGCAATGGCCTTGATCACCGGCAGGGTCAGCTTGCGTTCGCGGAAGTCGTCGCCGACGTTCTTGCCGATGGTGGTCGAGGAGCCGCTGTAGTCCAGCAGGTCATCGACGATCTGAAAGGCGATCCCCAGCGCGTCGCCATAGCCGAACAGCGCCTGCTGCACCGTCTTATCGGCGTGGGCGACCACCGCGCCTGCCTCGGTCGCGGCCGAGAACAGCGCCGCAGTCTTGCCGCGCACGATCTGGATATAGGTGTCCTCGGTGGTCGTGATGTCCTGCGCGGCCGTCAGCTGCAACACCTCGCCCTCGGCGATGGTGGCGCTGGCGTTCGACAGGATATGCATGACCTCCATGCTGCCGGTTTCGGCCATCAACTGAAAGCTGCGGGCGAAAAGGTAATCCCCGACCAGAACGCTGGACTTGTTGTCCCACAAAAGGTTCGCAGTCGGGCGACCGCGGCGCTGCTCGCTTTCGTCGACCACATCGTCATGCAAAAGCGTGGCGGTGTGGATGAATTCGACGGCGGCGGCCAGCAGCACATGCGCCTCACCCTCGTATCCGCACAGCCGTGAAGCTGCGAGCACCAGCATCGGCCGCAGCCGCTTGCCGCCCGCCTCGACCAGATGGGCGGTGACCTCGGGGATGCGGGGGGCGTGACGGCTTGCCATGCGTGACCGGATCAACGCATTGACCCGTTCCATATCCCCGGCGAGTTCGGCCGAAAGCCGGTCCAGCGGCTTGGAAACGTTTTCGTTCATGCCCATCAGCGATCCCCTTTCGTCGCAAGCCATTGCCACGCCATGGACACATTCGCAACAGGGGCGTAGCTTTCCGGGGTCATGAAAGAGCTTCTGCGCACCACCGATCCGCTGCTGATCACCCGCGCCGCCGACCTTTTGGCGGCCGAGGGGATCCAGTCCTTTCCGTTGGACCAGCACATGAGCGTGCTTGAAGGATCGCTCGGCATCCTGCCCCGGCGGCTGATGGTGGCGGACCGTGACCTGTTCATGGCGCGGGCGATCCTGCGGGACAATCGCATCCATCATGACTGAACTGCGAGAGGACGGCTTTCTTGGTGGGCGGCTGCGCATCCGCCAGCCCATGCGCGGTTATCGCGCCGGGGCGGATGCGGTGATGCTGGCCGCTGCCTGTCCGGCGCGTGCGGGCGAATCGGTGCTTGAACTGGGCTGTGGGGCAGGGGCGGCGATCCTGTGTCTTGGCGCGCGGGTGCCAGGTTTGCGGCTTGCCGGGTTAGAGCTGCAACCTGCCTATGCCGAGCTTGCAGCGCAGAATGCCACAGCAAACGGCTTTGCGCTTGAGGTGCATCAGGGCGATCTGGCGCAGATGCCAACCGCCCTGCGCAGCCAGAGTTTTGATCACGTCATCGCCAACCCGCCCTATTTCACCGATGGCACCTTGGCGCCTGATGCGGGCCGCAGCCGCGCCCGGCACGAAGAAACGCCGCTTGGGCTGTGGATTGCGGCCGGGCTGCGCCGGCTGCAGCCGGGGGGGTGGATCACCCTGATCCAGCGGGCGGATCGGCTGGCGGTGATTCTCTCGGCGCTGGGAGGGGCGGCGGGGGCGATCACTGTGCTGCCGGTCGCGGCGCGTGAGGGGCGCGAGGCGGGGCGTGTTATTGTTCTGGCCCGTAAGGGCGCGCGGGCGCCGCTGCGCCTGCTGCCACCCTTTGTCATGCATGCAAAACCGTTACATTCCGCCGATGAAGAGGACCTGACCGAGGCCGCACAGGCGGTTTTACGCGGGGGTGCGGCACTTTCGCTCGGGGTGCCGAATTTTCGGTGACAATGTGACGATTCTGTGTTGCAATCCTCTGGTTCGATCAATCCAAGAGGAGGACGAAATGTCGGTTGAATCCCATGTGCAGGAGCTTCGCCGCAAACATCAGTCGCTGTCGGACGCTATCGAGGCCGCGCATCGCAGCCCCGGCATGGATGACCTCATCATCGCCCGGATGAAGAAGGAAAAACTTCGCCTCAAGGAAGAGATTTCTCGCCTGTCGCATTGATTCAGCGACACGGGACGGGGGAACCGGCCCCAGGCATAACCAGCGAAATAAGAAACGGCCCACGAGATTTCGTGGGCCGTTGCCTTTTCAGGACCGCGTATCAGGAGAAATACTGTCCGCCATTGGCGCTGATGGTCGCGCCGGTGATAAATCCCGCGTCATCCGAGGCCAGGAAGACAACGCAGCGGGCGATCTCTTCCGGTTCGCCCAGACGACCGACCGGGATCTGGGGGATGATGCGCTCATTCAGGACTTTTTCGTCGATGGCGCGGACCATCTCGGTGCCGATATAGCCCGGGCAGATCGCATTTACGGTGATCCCGGCACGCGCGCCCTCTTGCGCCAGTGCCTTGGTAAAGCCGATGTCGCCCGCTTTGGCGGCGGAATAATTCGCCTGCCCTGCCTGCCCTTTCTGACCATTGATCGAGCTGATGTTGACGATGCGGCCGAACTTGCGGTCACGCATCCCGGACCAGACCGGATGGGTCATGTTGAAAAGACCGGTCAAGTTGGTGTCGATTACCTCTTTCCACTGCTGCTGGGTCATTTTGTGAAACATCGCGTCACGCGTGATCCCGGCGTTATTGACCAGTACCGCGATGGGGCCAAGCTCCTCCTCGACCTGTTTGATGCCTGCGGCGCAGGCGTCGTAATCCGCCACCGACCATTTGTAGGTCTTGATACCGGTTTCTTCAGTAAAGGTGCGGGCGGCGTCGTCATTGCCAGCATAGTTTGCCGCAACAATATAGCCTGCCTCCTTCAGCGCCTTTGAAATTGCCGCGCCAATACCGCGCGAACCACCGGTAACAAGGGCCACTTTTGCCATTTTTCGTCCCCCTCTGAAAATGGTCTTGAAATTGTGTTACCGAACAAGGCTGGTGTGCGCAAGATAGTTGCGCACACCTTTTGCGTGACTTCCTGACGGTCAGGGACGCTCAAGACACAGGGCAACGCCCATGCCGCCGCCTATGCACAGCGTGGCAAGGCCTTTCTTTGCATCGCGGCGCTTCATTTCGAAAAGCAGCGTGTTCAGGATGCGGCAGCCCGAAGCACCGATCGGGTGGCCGATGGCGATGGCGCCGCCGTTCACGTTGACGATGGCCGGATCCCAGCCCATGTCGCGGTTCACGGCAAGTGCCTGAGCGGCAAAGGCTTCGTTCGCCTCGACCAGATCCAGATCGCCAACCGACCAGCCGGCCTTTTCCAAAGCCTTGCGGCTGGCGGGGATCGGACCGGTGCCCATGATCTGCGGATCGACGCCGGCTGTCGCATAAGAGGCGATGCGGGCGAGCGGCGTCAGACCACGGCGCGCGGCCTCTTCCTCGGTCATCACCAGCACAGCGGCCGCGCCGTCATTCAGACCCGAGGCGTTGCCTGCGGTAACCGTGCCCTCTTTGCTAAAGGCGGGGCGAAGCTTTTGCATCGCATCCAGTGTTGCGCCGTGGCGGATGTATTCATCGGCATCAGTTACCGTGTCGCCTTTCCGGGTCTTGATCGTCACCGGCACGATTTCATCGGCGAACTTTCCGGCTTTTTGCGCGGCTTCGGCCTTGTTTTGCGAATTGACCGCGAATTCGTCCTGCGCTTCGCGCGTGATGCCCCATTTCGCAGCCACATTCTCGGCCGTGGTGCCCATGTGATAATCGTGGAAAGCGTCCCAGAGCCCATCCTTGATCATCGTGTCGAGCATTTTCATGTCGCCCATTTTCTGCCCGGCGCGGATAAAGGCGGCATGGGGGGCAAGCGACATCGACTCTTGCCCGCCTGCTGCAACGACGGTGGCATCGCCAAGGATCACCTGCTGTGCCGCCAGCGCGACCGAACGCAGGCCAGAACCGCAGACCTGGTTGATCGTCCAGGCGGCGGATTCTTGCGGGAAGCCAGCCTTGATATGCGCCTGACGGGCGGGGTTCTGACCCTGACCGGCGGTCAGCACCTGGCCGAAAATGGTTTCCGAAATTTCGGCCGGATCGACGCCTGCGCGTTCGACCACGGCTTTCAGCACAATGGCACCCAGCTCATGCGCGGGGATGTTCGCAAAGGATCCCAGAAAGCTTCCGACGGGTGTGCGGGCTGCGGAAACAATTACGGCTTTGGTCATGACAGGCTCCTTCGCTGATGGCCGGGACAATCGGTTACAGCCAAACTGTTTCCTGTTTCGTTACTCAAGGTCAAGCGAACTCCGCGCTGCAGCAACGGCCCGGCGCATTGTCAGATGGTTCGGTGTCTTGCCGACCGGGCAGCGCTGCTTGGCGGATCGCGCAGGGGCGGGTTTCGGGCTGCGACCGGGAAGGCGTGGGGTGCTGGCAGGGCGAAACGCGGACGAGAGCAGGGCGCGATTATTGTGCGGCCCTTTCAACTGACTGGCGCTGCCCTATTTGCGATGCGCCTGTGTGCCGGGGGATTTCCACGGCGGCACGATGGTTGGCGCGCCGAAATAATACCCTTGCAGGCAATCGACCCCCATTTCGATCAGGAAGGCCGCATCTTCGGCTGTCTCGACCGATTCTGCGACGGTGAACATGTCAAAATGGCGCGCGATGGATTGCAGCGCCCGTGCCAGCACCTGATTGTCACGTGTCTGGGCGATGTCGCGGATAAACTGCCCGTCGATCTTGATCATGTCGAAACAGAAATCCCGCAGGTAGCGGAACGAGGTATAGCCCGCGCCAAAATCGTCCAGGGCAAAACTGACACCGTGCGATTGAAGTTCGTGCATGAAGCGATCGACCGGTTCAGGCAGGCCCATGGCCGAGCTTTCGGTGATCTCAAGGATCAGCCGTTCACCGATGCTGTCGTTACCGGCAAGGCCCTGTTGCAGGATGCGCAGCCATGGAGAATAGCCGATCGAGCGCGCCGACATGTTGATCGACAGCCGCAAAGAGGGTTCCTGTGCAAGCGATTTTAGCCCCAAAGACAGGGACAGGCAGTCGATCTGACGTCCCAGTTCAGTGGTTTCCGCCAGTGGCATGAAATCCCTTAGCGGCACGATCCGACCGGTTTCGTCGATGATTCGGATCAGCCCTTCGTGAAAGGCGGCGCGGTCGGGACTGTCGGCCCGCACCACCGGCTGAAAGGCCAGAACCCCATCCCCGCGCGATACCGCCCGTCGTACGGAGGCCATCGTCACCCGCGATTGTTCATTGACAATGAAATCCAGCGGAGAGTCCGCCTTCTGAAGTGAATCGGTATTGTCGGTCATGCCAAGCTCCTGTCATTGTCGGAACTCTGGCGATGATGTCCTAACATCGCGTAAACTCTGTCTGCTTTCTCAATTCGAGGTTAACGTTTCCTTGCCTGATGTGATCAAACGCTGTGCCTGGTGCGGGTCAGACCCGCTATATGTCGCCTATCACGACCACGAATGGGGCGTGCCCGAATATGATTCGCGGGCATTGTGGGAAAAGCTGGTGCTGGACGGTTTTCAGGCCGGGCTGAGCTGGATCACCATCCTGCGCAAGCGCGAGACTTTTCGCGAGGTTTTCGAGGGATTTGACCCTGAGCGTGTCGCCGTCTGGGAAGAGGCCGAGATCGCCCGCGCTCTGCAAAACCCCGGCATCATCCGCCATCGCGGCAAGATCGAGGCGGCGGTCAAAAGCGCGCGGCTGTTTCTTGAGATTGAGGAAGGCGAGGGGTTTTCGCCCTTTATCTGGTCCTTTGTCGGCGGGCGGCCGATCCAGAACCATTTCGCCGCCATGAGCGATGTGCCCGTCAAGACCGCGGAATCAGAGGCGATGTCCAAGGCGTTGAAAAAGCGTGGTTTCAACTTTTGCGGACCGGTGATCACCTATGCCTTCATGCAGGCCTGCGGGCTGGTCAACGATCACATGACAGGCTGTCCCTGCCACGCCCGGATCAAGGCGCTATCGCCTGCCTGATCAGCTCTTTGGCGGTGTCGGACGACCAGTCCGCCCCGCCGATCAGTCGCGCTATTTCATTGCCGTCGCGGTCGATCAGTACCGTTACCGGCATACCCATCACACCCATTTGGCGCGCAAGCTGTTGGCGCGGGTCCAGGCGCACGGGCAGGTTGGTGATGTTTTCCTCATCCAGAAACTTGCGCACGGCTGGCGGTGGGTTGTGGCCCGCGGCGATGGCGACGACCTCGAAATCCTCGCCGCCCATTTCGGCCTGCAACGCGTCCAGCGAAGGCATCTCTTCGCGGCAAGGCGCGCACCAGGTCGCCCAAAAATTCAACAGCACCACTTTGCCTTTCCAGTCGGCAAGGCTGTGGGTGCCGCCCTCGGGGTCGGTAAAGGTGGTTTCGGGCACGGCCACCGGCTCGGTCCGGGTCAGCTTGGTCAGCCCGCCATCACTGGCGGCCTGCCAGTCGATTTCCCCCGCGAAAGCGGCATTTGCACCAAAGAGCAGCGCCGTATAAAGAACCAGCCAACGCATTTCACCCCCCGAAGGACAAGTCATGACCGAGCAGCCCAGCAGCACCGCTAACCAGATGTGGGGCGGACGTTTCGCCGCAGGCCCGGACGCGATCATGGAGGCAATCAACGCCTCGATCGGCTTCGACCAGCGGCTTTATGCCCAGGACATCCGGGGCAGCCGCGCCCATGCTGCGATGCTTGCCGCGCAAGGCATCATCAGCACTAGCGATGCCGAGGCGATCGGGGAAGGGCTGCTCACGGTCTTGTCAGAGATCGAGAAGGGCGATTTTCCCTTTTCGACCGCGCTGGAAGATATCCACATGAACGTGGAATCACGCCTGAAAGAGCTGATCGGAGAGCCGGCGGGCCGCCTGCACACGGCCCGTTCGCGTAATGATCAGGTGGCGACCGATTTTCGCCTGTGGGTGCGCGGGCAATGCGATGCGGCAATCGAGGGGCTCGGCGCGCTGATCCGCGCTGCTTTGTCGCAGGCCGAGCGGGGCGCGGATTGGGTGATGCCGGGCTTTACCCACCTGCAGACCGCCCAGCCCGTTACCTGGGGTCATCACATGATGGCCTATGTCGAGATGTTCGGCCGCGACCTGTCACGCTTTGAGGATGCGCGGCGGCGGATGAATGAATCGCCCCTTGGTGCGGCGGCGCTTGCCGGGACGAGCTTTCCCATCGACCGCGAGGCGACGGCGCGGGCGCTGGGCTTTGACCGGCCGATGGCGAACAGCCTCGATGCGGTCAGCGACCGGGATTTCGCGCTGGAGTTCCTTTCGGCCTCGGCGATCTGCGCGGTCCATCTGTCGCGGCTGGCCGAAGAGCTGGTGATCTGGTCCTCGGCCCAGTTCCGCTTTGTCACGCTGTCGGATCGTTTCTCGACTGGCTCGTCGATCATGCCGCAGAAAAAGAACCCCGACGCGGCCGAGCTGATCCGGGCCAAGATCGGTCGCATTCTGGGCGCAGCGGTGGCATTGTTCGTGGTGATGAAGGGCCTGCCCCTGGCCTATTCCAAGGACATGCAAGAGGATAAGGAACAGGTCTTTGACGCCGCCGACAACCTGATGCTGGCGCTGGCGGCGATGACAGGGATGCTGTCGGACCTGACCGCGAACCGCGAGCGGCTCGAAGCGGCTGCCGGGGCGGGTTTCTCGACCGCGACCGATCTTGCTGACTGGCTGGTGCGCGAGGCCGGCTTGCCCTTCCGCGATGCCCATCACGTCACGGGTGCATTGGTTGCCATGGCCGAGAAACAGGGGATCGACCTGCCCGATCTGTCGCTTGAGCAGATGCAGTCGGTCCATCCCGCAATCACCGCGGATATCTATGGCGTGCTTGGCGTGCATAATTCCGTCGCCTCGCGCACCAGCTATGGCGGCACCGCTCCGGCGCAGGTTCGCGCCCAGATCGCGCGCTGGAAGCAGAAACTGGGAGAGATCGCATGACGCAACCCCTGCTGTTTGCGCTGTTCGCGCTGATTTTGGCCACGCTGGCCGCCTGCGGTGTGGATGGCCCGCCGACCCGGCCCGAATCCACCCCCGAACCGGGGCTGCATATCAGCGGAGAGGCGCAGATCGGTGTCGTCTCGAAGCTCTGAGCTGACACCGGTCCGGCTGGTCTGGGCGGGGCTTACGCTTTTTGGCGCGGCCCTGGCGTTATGGCGGGGCGAAGTGCTGTGGCGTGGGGCCGAGGGGTCGGATCTTGTCGCTCATGCTACGCTGGCCTTCTGGTGTGTGATCGAGACAATGCAACGCCGCAACTGGATCGCGCTTCTGACGCTGCCGGCGCTGGCGCTGGGACTTGGTTGCGCGCTGCCGCTTTATTTATTCATCCGCTCTCGCAGGATCGCCTGATGGATCACTTTAACTACGTCGATGGCTGGCTTCATGCCGAAGAGGTGTCGCTGAGCCGTATCGCGGCCGAGGTCGGAACCCCGGTCTATGTCTATTCGACCGCGACGCTGACCCGCCATTTCCGGCTGTTCCAGCAGGCGCTGAACTGGACCGATCATCTGGTCTGTTTCGCGGTCAAGGCGAACTCGAATATCGCTGTGCTCAAGCTTCTGGGCGACCTGGGCGCGGGCATGGATATCGTCTCGGCCGGGGAATACGCCCGGGCGCGGGCGGCGGGCGTGCCGGGCGAACGGATCGTCTTTTCAGGCGTCGGCAAGACCGAGGCCGAGATGCGCATGGCGCTGGAAGGCGGCATCCGCCAGTTCAACGTCGAATCCGAGCCCGAGCTTGAGGTTTTGTCCCGCGTTGCAGTTTCGATGGGGGTCGAGGTGCCGATCGCCGTGCGTGTCAACCCCGACGTGGATGCCAGGACGCATGAAAAGATTGCCACCGGCAAATCGGAAAACAAGTTCGGCATTCCAATCGCCCGCGCGCGCGAAGTCTATGCCAATGCCGCGCGTCTGCCCGGGATAAAGGTGGTCGGCCTCGACATGCATATCGGCAGCCAGCTGACCGATCTTGAACCTTACCGGCAGGCCTATGCCAAAATGGCCGACCTGACCCGCGCGCTGCGCGCCGACGGACATCAGATCACCCGACTCGATATGGGCGGGGGGCTGGGGATTCCCTATCGCCGCGACAATAACGCGCCGCCTCTGCCCATCGAATACGGACAGGTGATCCGCGATGCGGTTGGCGATCTGGGCTGCGAGATCGAGATCGAGCCCGGTCGCAATATCGCGGGCAATGCCGGTATACTTTTGTCCTCGGTCATCTATCTGAAAGAGGGTGAGGGGCGGGATTTCCTGATTCTGGATGCCGCCATGAACGATCTGATCCGTCCGGCGATGTATTCGGCCCATCACGACATCGTTCCGGTGCGCGAGGCTGCGCCGGGAACCGACGTTGCGCCCTACGACGTGGTCGGTCCGGTTTGCGAAACCGGGGACACCTTCCAGAAGGGGACCCAGCTTCCCACGCTGGCGCCCGCAGATCTGGTGGCGCTGCGCTCGGCCGGGGCCTATGGAGCGGTGATGGCCTCGGAGTACAACTCGCGCCCGCTGGTGCCCGAGGTGTTGGTCAATGGCGATCAATTCGCCGTCATCCGTGCGCGACCGACGCTTGAGGAAATGCTGGGACGCGATACCATCCCGGAATGGCTCTGATCGCTCAATCCCGTGCCGCTCTGGCCAGGGGGTCCACTCTCCCGGGCCTTCGTGGGATATTTGTCCACGAAAGAATGAGGGGGCGGGGCAATGACGCCAGCTGAACAGCACCGGATCGCGCGCGCGGTCGCTTTGACCCGCGCCGGCATGTGGTGGGAGGCTTTGGCCGCCGCCTTCTGGCCGTTGGCGCTGATCGTTGCGCTGACGCTTGCGGCGCTGGCCTTTGGCGTGACCGATCTTTTCTCATCACGCGCGCTTTTGTGGCTTATTGGCTTTGTCGCACTGGCCGTTGTCGCGGCGGCGGGCTGGGGCATCTGGCGCTTTCGCCGCCCTTCGGCCGAGGCAGCGCGGCTGCGCGTTGATCTTACCCTGCCCGGACGTCCCTTGTCCGCCCTGCGTGACCGCGTTGCAGTCGGTGCCGGGGATGAGGGGGCGGATGCGCTGTGGCGCGCCCATCTTGCGCGGATGCGGGCCACTGCCCTTGCCGCGCGGCCAGTCGCACCTGATGCGCGGCTGCGCTGGCGCGATCCCGCCGGGTTGCGGCTTGCCGGGATGGTGGCGCTGGTCATGGCGCTGATCTTTGCCCCGGCAGGTCAGCTGGGACAGGGGCTTGCTGCCCTTGGCGCGACGTTTCGCCCCCAGCTTGCCGAACGACCAGAGACTGAATCCGCGCCTTCATGGGAGGGCTGGGCCGAGCCGCCAGCCTATACCCGCCGCCCGACGCTTTACCTGAACGCATTGCCCGAGGGGCAGTTGCTGGAACTGCCCAAAGGTTCAAAGCTGAGCTTTCGGCTTTATGGCGAGGGGGGCGAGATCACGCAGGACATTGGTGCTGCGGTGCCGGGTGGCGACCCTGCCGCACCAGAGTTCATGGCTGAACGTGACGGCGTGATCGAGGTTTCGGGCCGCCGTTTCGATGTGACCGTTCTGCCCGATGCTGCGCCCGAGGTGCAGCCCGGCAAGGCACCCGAACGGCGCGCTGACGGGCGTCTGGTGCAGGATTTTACTGCCAGTGACGACAATGGCATAGCGGCGGGGCAGGCTGTGATCACGCTGAACCTTGCCGCGGTTGATCGCCGCTTTGGCCTTGCAGTTGAGCCTGAGCCGCGCGACGCGGTGGCGCTTGATCTGCCTCTGCCTGCAAGCGGCAATCGCAATGAGATCCGGGGGCGGCTGGTCAGCGACCTGTCGCGCCACCCTTGGGCGAACCTGCCTGTTACCATCTCGCTGAAGGTCGAGGACGGGATCGCGCAAGAGGGCGTCTCGGCCCCGATGCAGATGATCCTGCCCGGGCGGCGCTTTTTTGATCCGCTTGCGGCCGCGTTGATCGAAGTGCGGCGTGATCTGCTGTGGTCGCGCGAGAATATGCGCCGTAGTGCACAGATCCTGCGTGCGGCAAGCTGGCAGCCCGACGGCTTTATGGATCAGGAGCTTTATCAGGGTCTGCACGGCGTTATCGGTACGCTCGAATCCGGTGAACTGACCGAAGAAGCACGCAACAAGCTGGCGCAGGTCCTGTGGGATGCGGCGGTGGCGCTTGAGGATGGCGGGCTTGCCGATGCGCTTGAGCGGATGCGGCAGGCGCAAGAGCGGCTATCGGAGGCGATTCGCAATGGCGCCAGCCCCGATGAGGTCCAGCGCCTGATGAATGAGCTGAAACAGGCGACCGATGAATATCTGGATATGCTGGCGCAGCAGCAGGGCACGGATCCTTCCGAACGGTTCGACCGCTCACCCCAGAACAATCAGACCATCACCGGCGACCAGATCCAGCAGATGATGGATGAGATCCAGCGCCTGATGAACGAAGGCCGTATGGCCGAGGCGCAAGAGCTGCTCGAACAGTTCAACCGCATGATGCAGAACATGCGCGTGACCGAGTCCGAGGGCGGCTCGGGTGGTCGTCAGCGGCCCTCGGACCGGTTGGCCGAGACGCTGCGAGACCAGCAGAAGCTGGCCGACGAGGCGATGCGCCAGATGCAGAACCAGTTCGGTCAATGGATGCAGGGTGAGGACCAGCAGAGCCAGCAAGGCGATCAGGAAAACCAGTCGCTTGCCGACCGTCAGCGTGCGCTGCGCGAGGACCTGGGCCGGCAGCGCGGTCTTTTGCCCGGTCGCGGCACGCCTCAGGGCGAGGAGGCACGGCGTCAGCTCGACGAGGCCGGGCGCGCGATGGAAGAGGCCGAGGATGCCTTGCGTCGCGGTGATGCAGGGGGTGCGATGGAGGGGCAGGCGCAGGCCCTGCAATCCATGCGTGAGGGTATGCGCGCGCTTGGCGACATGATGGCGCGTGATCAGCAGCAGGGGCAGGAGGGCGCGCCACAGCAGGGCGGCCAGCAGGATGGACCCGAGGGGCCGTCGGGCGATCCGCGCGGTCAGCGCGGGCTGGCGCAGCCCTATGACCGCCGTCCGCAGACCGATCCTCTGGGCCGGTCCTTGTCGGGCGATGGTGGCTCAATCACAACCGGCGATCCTCTGGCCGAGGGGACGGACCCCTCACGCAAGGCGCGCGAGCTGCAGGACGAGATCCGCCGCCGCAGCGGCGAACGAGAGCGTCCGCGGGATGAGCGTGATTATCTGGGCCGTCTGCTGGAGAATTTTTAAGAGCTATTCGCCAAGAATGCGATCGTGCAGCCAAAGTCGGCCGCGATCGACCTGTTCACGCCATTCGGTCAGAATGCCGCCTTCGGTGCCCGCCGTCAGCCGGGGCGTCAGCGCGTAAAGCGCAACAAGTCCCAATGCCAGAAGCACCGCAAGACCAAAGCCCGCGCCATAGCCCGAAGAGCGGCGCGGCTGCGGGATCAGTGCTGGTACAGGCGCAGGACGCGGCGGTGAGGGTGCCGATTCTACAGCCGCTGGCTCAATCTCTGCCGCAGGGCGAAGCAGGGGGCTGCCCAGAGATACGGGTGCCTCATCCTCATCTTTTGCCGGGTAACTGGCCTCGGCGTTGTCCGGTGCTGCTGAGGGCTGGATAAGCGGACGGGTCAGCGTCGCCGCCAGCTCTTCGGCATCGGGCAAAGCCGGGGCTATCGAGTCGGGCCAGTCGGGTTCGGGCCCGGCCTGCATGGTTTCCGCGGGTTCGGTGGGAGCGGGGGTATCTGGTTGCCCGGCTGGATGGCTCGTCGGCTTGTCGACGGGTGGTGCAGATTCGGTTCCGGTCACCGTGGTTGCGGGCCAGTCACTGGCCGGCTCGACCGCTTCCGGGATCTCGGGGGCGGTCGCGGGCGGTTCCTGATGGGGTTCAGGCTCGGCTGTCGCGGGATTGTGATCGGCTACAGCGGCACGCTGTTCGGTGGCGCGGGCACGCATTTCACGCTCAGCCTCTTCGCGCAGGATTGACAGAACCGATTCGTCCAGCGGCCTGCTCAATACCGCAGAGGTGGCGGAATCGCCCCCCGCTGATGCCGTGGCCGACAGCGGGCGGACAGGGTTCACCACAGATTTTTCCGCCCTTGCCTGACGCCAGACATGTCCGCAGGCCGAACATTCGACCTCGCGTCCCGCAGGGGGAATGGCAGATTCCGCGATCTCGTACTGAGCCGCGCAGCGGGGGCAGGTAAGGCGCATGGGCGGGTCTTTCGGCTCCGGACGGGGCTGTTTCGATGATGCGGGCGTCTCGCATTCGCCGCGGGACTGTTCTATCAAGCCAGGAACCGCGCGCCAAGCAGCCCGCACGGAAAGGGACCACCAGTGATCGAGATGCAGAACCTGTCCTTCGGTTACAGCGGCAACGATCCGCTGTTGGCCGATATGTCGCTGACACTACAGCCGGGCTCGTTCCATTTCCTGACCGGCCCGTCGGGGGCGGGCAAGACGACATTCCTGCGGCTTTGTTATGCCGATCTTTTGCCGACCGCCGGGCGGATGACCGCCTTTGGTCAGGATGTGCGCGGCCTGTCGCGCGATGGCATTGCGGCGCTGCGTCGCCGGGTCGGGGTGGTGCACCAGGATACCCAGTTTCTGGACCACCTGCCGGTGGCTGAAAACATCGCTCTGCCGCTGATCGTTTCGGGTCAGCAGGTCGATATGGCTGCGCTGGGGGATCTGCTTGCCTGGGTTCAGCTTTCGGGCCACGCTCGCGCCCGGCCGCCCGAACTGTCGGGGGGTGAGAGGCAGCGCGCGGCGCTTGCCCGTGCCGTCATCATGTCGCCCGACCTGATTCTGGCGGATGAACCGACCGGCAACCTTGATTGGGATATGTCGATGCGGCTCTTGCAACTCTTGATCGAGCTGAACCGTTCGGGCAAGGCGGTGCTGATTGCCACCCATGACCTGAACCTGATCCGTGCTGCCAAACAGCAGGTGCAGGCGCGAGTGCTGCGCATCGCGGGCAAAAGGCTGCAACTGGCAGGAGCGGACCTGTGAAGAAACCCGACCTGAAATCGCTGGATCTGGCGACCTTGTGGCGCGGGCTGACCCGCCCTGACCCGGCGGGAACGGATCGCGTCGTGCCTCCGACCGGGTTCACCGCGCAGCTGACGGTGTTCTCGGCTGCAGCCATGGCCTTTCTGGCGGTCTTTGCGCTGGCGCTGGCGCTGGCGACAGGACGTCTGGCCGAGCGGTGGTCGACCGAACTTGCGCAGACCGTGACTGTACGAATCGCAGCCCCCGAAAATCAGCTTGATGAGCAGACCGCCACGGTGATGGAGGTGCTCAAGACCACGCCCGGTATCGCCGAAGCCCGGCTTTTGCCCGACAGCGAGGTCGAACAGCTACTTGAGCCCTGGTTTGGTCCTGACGTCCCGGTCGAGGCGCTGCCCGTGCCCCGGCTGATCGAAGTGACCGAGGACCGCGACGGCTTTGACGCCGAGGCGCTGCGCCTGCGTCTGCAGGGTGAGGCGCCGGGCGCGGTGCTGGACGATCATACCCGCTGGCGCCAGCCTTTGGTCTCGGCCGCGACGCGGTTGCGCGTGCTTGGGCTTTTTTCACTGCTGCTGATCGCGGCGGCTTCGGGGGCGATGATCACACTGGCCGCCAAGGCGGCGCTGGCGGCGAACGGGCAGGTGATCCGGGTGTTGCGGCTGATCGGTGCGCGCGACATCACCATCGCCACGGCCTTTGTACGCCGCTTTACCCGTCGCGCCGCCATGGGGTCCGTCGCAGGTATGGTGCTGGGCATGGCGGCGATCTGGGCGCTGCCCTCGGTCGATCAGGCGGGTGGGTTCCTGACCGGGCTTGGCTTTTATGGCTGGGGCTGGCTTTGGCCGTTGCTGATCCCGCTTTGCGCTGCCGGGATCGGATTTGTCGCCACGCGTTGGGCGGCGCTGAAGATGCTGCGCGAGGTGCGCTGATGAGCCTTTATCACCCGCGGAAAGCCTCGGTTCTCGACTGGCCGCTGACGGTGATCTACTACCTTTACGCGGCGCTGGTGACGTTGGTGCTGGGCCTTTGGGGCCTGCCGCAGGTGCTGGTCCGCCCGGAACGCGCCCAGCGTGTCGCAAGCGTCTGGCTGGGCCAGATGCTGGGTGCTGCGCGGCTGATCCTTGGGGTGCGGGTCGAATATCGCGGCACGCCTCCGGTGGGCGATTGTATCGTCGCCTCAAAGCATCAAAGCTTTCTCGACATTCTTGCGCTTGCCCGCGCCTGTCCCCGCCGCGCTTTCGTGATGAAGCGCGAGGTGCTGCGCGTGCCGATCATGGGCTGGTTTGCCCGTAAGGTCGGTTGCATTCCCATCGACCGCGCCCGCGGCAAAGAGGCGATGAAGCAGATCATCTCTGGGATCGAGATCGCCCGCGCCCGCCCCGAGGGGCTGGGTCAGCTGATCATCTATCCCGAGGGCACCCGGACCCGTCCGGGACATAAGCTGCCCTACAAGCATGGCGCGGCGCTGATTCAGCGGGCCACCGGCCTGCCTGTCCATCCGGTTGCGGTGAACTGTGGCCTGTTCTGGCCCAAGCGCGGTATTCCGATCCGTGGCGGTACCACGGTGATCGAATTCCTGCCTCCGCTGCCTGCTGGTCCCCGTGCCGACGAGGTGATGGAGGCGCTTGAGGCCAGTATTGAAAGCGCCAGCGATCGCCTGCTGGCCGAGGCGGGCGGCGTTCGCCCGGCTGGCTGACGCAGGGTCAGGCCAAAACGTTTTACCATTGCACCGACCGGCGGTTGCGGTCCAACCTGCCCGGCGGATTCGCGGGTCTTTGGGCCGAAACAGGAGGACGGAATGCGTCCGATCATCGACATTGATCATTTGTCCAAGCGCTACGACAGCGGCACGGTGGCGCTGAACGATGTCTCGTTGCAGATCAGCGAGGGCGAGATCCTTGCCCTGCTTGGCCCGAACGGAGCGGGCAAGACAACGATGATCTCGATCATCTGCGGGCTTGTCGTGCCAAGCGGTGGCACGGTGCGCGTCGGCGGGCATGACATTCGCAGGGACTGGCGCGCGGCGCGCAAGCTTATCGGGCTGGTGCCGCAGGAAATCGCACTTGAGCCCTTTGAAAAGGTTATCGACTGCGTACGCTTTACCCGCGGCCTTTACGGTGCGCCGCCGGACGAGGCCTATATTGAAAAGCTGTTGCGCAGCCTTGCGCTTTGGGACAAGCGCGATGCCCGCACACGCGAACTGTCGGGCGGGATGAAGCGCCGGGTGCTGATTGCAAAAGCGTTGTCACACAGGCCCAAGGTGCTGTTTCTGGATGAACCCACTGCCGGGGTCGACGTCACCCTGCGGCGCGAAATGTGGCAGGTGGTGCAGGAACTGCGCAACGACGGCGTGACCATCATCCTGACCACGCATTATCTGGAAGAGGCCGAGGATATGGCTGACCGTATCGGCGTCATCAACCGGGGCGAGCTGTTGCTGGTCAAGCCCAAGGATGAGCTGATGGGAGAATTCGGTAAAAAACATCTGACCATCGCGCTGGACGTGCCGCTTGCGACCCTGCCGGCCGAACTTGCGGCGCGGGGTCTGACGCTTTCGGCGGATGGGCGTGAGATGGGCTATGATTATGACACCCGCGCCGAGCGTACCGGCATCGCCCGCCTGCTGGCCGATCTGGCTGAACGTGACATCGCCGTGCGCGATGTATCGACCAAGCAAAGCAGCCTCGAAGAAATCTTCATGTCCTTGCTCGAGGAGGAAACCGCATGAACTGGCGTTCCGCCCGCGCTATCTTTGGCCATGAAATGGCGCGCTTTTTCCGCACGGTCTGGCAATCGCTCGCCTCGCCGGTGCTGTCCACGGTGCTGTATTTCGTCGTCTTCGGTGCGGCTATCGGTGGCCGGATCCAGGCGATTGAGGGCGTGCCCTATGGCGCATTTATCGTGCCGGGGCTGATGATGCTGACCGTCCTGCAGCAATCGGTGGCCAATGCCAGTTTCGGCATCTATTTCCCGAAATTTTCGGGAACGATCTATGAAATCCTTGTTGCTCCGACCGGTTGGATCGAGGTGACGCTGGGCTTTGTCGGTGCGGCTGCCACCAAGGCGGTGATGATCGCGCTGGTGATCCTGTTGACCAGCTTTTGGTTCAACGGCGTCCATATTGCGCATCCGTTCTGGATGCTGGCCTTTCTGTTCCTGACCGCGCTTGGGTTTTCGCTTTTGGGCTTTATCATCGGGCTTTGGGCCAAGAACTTTGAACAGCTGCAGATCGTGCCGATGATGGTCATCACGCCGCTGGTGTTCCTTGGCGGCGCTTTCTATTCGGCCTCGATGCTGCCGCCTTTCTGGGAAGGGGTCGCTAAGCTGAACCCGGTGCTTTACCTGATCTCGGGCTTTCGCTGGAGTTTTTTCGGTCTTGCCGATGTGCCGGTCGGGCTGTCGCTTATCGCAGTGGGGCTGATGATCCTGATCTGCATGGCAATCATCCGCTGGATCTTTCTGACAGGATGGCGCCTGCGGGAATGACCGCCAGCGGGCAGGGGGGTTAACGATCGGGGCAGCCGCGCAGGCCGCCCCTTTTTTATTTGCGGCACAGGCGGGTCTGCGGGTCCAGCCGCACATATTCCCGGGCCGAGATCTTGTGCATTTTGAGCGAATATTTCCACTCGCTGTTCCATTTGCGCAGGATGCCGTTGCGATAGAACTGGGCCATCAACTCATCGACCACCGGCGGGATAATGGTGGTGCCGGGCAGACGCGGGGCGTGAAAGCCGACCGTCGCCCTGGGGCTGAGGCAGGCATTGGGCATGGTGATGTAGATGGTGCAGGCCGAGCGGCAATAGCCCCGGATTTCGACCGGGCGGCCGCTGGCAACCAGACGGTTGCGGTGGCGGATCGTCTTTACGACATTGCCGCCCTTGTCGTTCATGATCACGATAGGCTGACCCCGGCCCCGGGCCTGCGCCTCGGACATGCCGGGCAGGGCGGTGATCGTGGCGCCAAGCCCCAGCATCAGGGCCAGCGCGGCGGCAAGGCGGTTGGTAAGAAGGCGCATCTTCATGTCCTTTGCTATGCCCTGCCGAACGCCCAGGACCAAATGACGTTCCGGCGAGCAACGCTTGGCGCTTAACAAGCGCCGCGACCCGCATTATATGCCGCGCATGAGCCAGAACCCGCCCCTGTTGCGCCCCGATCTAGCCCCTGCGCCCATCTTTGACACCAGTCGAAGAGAGGGCCAGCCCACCATTGGCATGGTCAGCCTTGGCTGCCCCAAGGCGCTGGTGGATAGTGAGCGCATCCTGACCCGCCTGCGCGCCGAGGGTTATGCCATCAGCCCCGACTATAAGGGCGCGGGTGCGGTGATCGTGAATACCTGCGGGTTTCTGGACAGCGCCAAGGCGGAATCGTTGCAAGCGATCGGTGAGGCTCTGGCCGAGAATGGCAAGGTCATCGTCACCGGCTGCCTTGGCGCCGAACCGGAATATATCACTGGCGCACATCCCAGCGTGCTGGCGGTGACCGGACCGCAGCAATATGAGCAGGTGCTGGATGCCGTTCATCACGCGGTACCGCCCAGCCCCGACCCTTTCATCGACCTGCTTCCGGCCTCGGGCGTCAGGCTGACGCCGCGCCATTACAGCTATCTGAAGATATCCGAGGGCTGCAACCACGCCTGCAAGTTCTGCATCATTCCCGATATGCGCGGCCGTCTGGTCAGTCGCCCGGCCCATGCCGTGATCCGCGAGGCCGAAAAGCTGGTCGAGGCAGGGGTGCGCGAGTTACTGGTCATCTCGCAGGACACCTCGGCCTATGGGCTGGACCGTAAATTCGCGACCGAACGCGGCCATCGCGCCCATATCACCGACCTGGCCCGCGATCTGGGTCAGCTTGGTGTCTGGGTTCGGCTGCACTATGTTTATCCCTATCCGCATGTGCGCGACCTGATCCCCCTGATGGCCGAGGGGCTGGTGCTGCCCTATCTCGACATTCCCTTCCAGCACGCCCACCCCGAGACGCTGCGCCGCATGGCCCGGCCTGCCGCGGCTGCAAAGACGCTGGACGAGATTGCGGCATGGCGCGCCATCTGCCCCGATATCACCCTGCGTTCGACCTTTATCGTTGGCTATCCCGGCGAGACCGAGGAAGAGTTCCAGACACTGCTGGATTGGCTCGACGAGGCACAGCTAGATCGGGTTGGCTGTTTCCAATACGAAAACGTCAGGGGTGCGCGGGCGAACGATCTGCCCGATCACGTGCCAGATGAGGTCAAACAGGAACGCTGGGACCGCTTTATGCAAAAGGCGCAGGCGATCTCGCAGGCGCGGCTTGCGGCCAAAGTCGGCCAGCGGCTTGATGTCATTGTCGACAGCATCGACGAAGAAGGCGCGACCTGTCGCACCAAGGCCGATGCGCCCGAGATTGACGGCAACCTCTTTATAGACGAAGGCTTTGCAGAGCTCTCACCCGGCGATATCGTCACTGTCACCGTGGATGAGGCAAGCGAATACGATCTCTGGGGCAGGATATAGCCAGCAATACTCGCGCAGGTTGTGACTTTGGGCGCGCTGGCTTATCAGGGGTGAAAAAGGCGCAGTACGGCGGAACAGATGAACTGGGATCCTGAAGGCAAGCCTCGCAAACCTGATTTCCTGTGCATTGGCGCCCAAAAAGCCGGCACGACGTGGTTGTCGCAGATGCTGTCGCAGCATCCTGGTGTGTGGACGCCACCCTTCAAGGAAGCGCAGTTCTTTAACCACCGCTTTATCGAAGAACATCGCAAATGGTTGCCCTGGCATTTCCGCCGCAGCCGTCAGAACATCGAGAAACGCTGGACCTCGCGCGGGCAGGAAGTCCCGGCCGAGGTGGTGAGTTACATGGATCGCGTGACGCGCCAGCCCATGTTTACGAACCATTGGTACAAGCTGGTCTTTGCCCCTGCGCCTGCGGGAACCAAGGCGATTGATGTGACGCCCGAATATTCGACCCTTCCGCAGGAGGGCGTTGATTTCGTGGCCAAGTTCCTGCCGCGTGCCAAGTTCGTCTATATCATCCGCCATCCGGTGGACCGCGCGATTTCGCAGCTTAAGATGAACCTTACCCGCAAGGGCCGCAAACCCGCGACGGTCGAGGAGTGGCTGCAAGAGGTCGAGGATCCGGTCCTGATGCAGCGCGGTGACTACCTGAACTATGTCCCGCGCTGGAGCGGGCATTTCGGTCCCGACCAGTTGCTTTATCTGCCCTTTGGCCGGATTGCCCGTGACCCCTTGGGCGTGCTGCGCCAGATCGAAGATTTCTTCGGCCTTAACCCTCATGACTATCGCGATATGGGCAAGAAAGTCTTTGCCTCGGGTCATGCGCTGGTGGTGCCCGACAAGGCCCGCGCCCGGCTGCGCGAAAAGCTTGAGCCGCAGTTCGAATTCCTTGAACGTCAGTTTGGCCCGGAATTCGTCAGCCAATTCCGGTGAGACTTTCCCTTTCCTGCCGGCTCGACTACATAGCGGCCAACTTCACGAATTTCAGAGACGGGGAACGATCATGGCCTCCTACCAGTATGTCTATCACATGGACGGGGTGTCCAAGACCTATCCGGGCGGAAAGAAGACCTTTGAAAACATCCGCCTGAACTTTCTGCCCGGCGTCAAGATCGGCGTTGTCGGCGTCAACGGTGCCGGTAAGTCGACGCTGCTGCGCATCATGGCCGGGATCGACAAGGACTTTACCGGCGAGGCCTGGGCCGCCAAAGGCGCAACCGTCGGCTATCTGCCGCAAGAGCCGCAACTGGACCCCAGCCTGAACGTGCGTGGCAACGTTATGGAGGGCGTCAAGGCCAAGCAGGCCAAGCTGGACCGCTATAACGAGCTGGCGATGAACTACTCGGACGAGACGGCCGAGGAAATGGCGCGCCTGCAGGATGAAATCGACGCCGAGAACCTGTGGGATCTCGACAGCCAGATCGACGTGGCGATGGAGGCCCTGCGCTGCCCGCCCGATGACGCGGATGTCGAAAGCCTTTCAGGGGGTGAGCGGCGGCGCGTGGCGCTGTGCAAGCTGCTGCTTGAACAGCCGGACATGCTGCTGCTTGACGAACCGACCAACCATCTGGACGCCGAAACGATTGCCTGGCTGCAAAAGCACCTGATCGAATATCCCGGCACCATCCTGATCGTGACTCACGACCGGTACTTCCTGGACGATATCACCGGCTGGATCCTTGAGCTCGACCGCGGCCGCGGCATTCCCTACGAAGGGAATTATTCAAGCTGGCTGGAACAAAAGGCCAAGCGGCTTGAGCAGGAAGCCCGTGAGGACAAGGCGCGTCACAAGACCCTTGAGCGCGAGTTGGAGTGGATCCGTGCCGGCGCCAAGGCACGTCAAGCCAAGCAAAAGGCCCGGATCAACGCCTATAACGAACTGGCCAGCCAGTCCGAGCGTGAAAAACTGACCCGCGCCCAGATCATCATTCCGAACGGCGAACGGCTGGGCAACAAGGTGATCGAGGTCAACGGGCTGCGCAAAGCCATGGGCGACAAGCTGTTGATCGAGGACCTGTCCTTCAGCCTGCCGCCGGGCGGTATTGTTGGCGTGATCGGCCCGAACGGTGCCGGTAAGTCCACCCTTTTCCGGATGCTGACCGGACAGGAACAGCCTGATGCTGGTGAGATCACCTACGGCGACACCGTCAAGCTGAGCTATGTCGATCAGTCGCGCGACGCGCTTGATCCCAACAAGACCGTGTGGGAAGAAATCTCGGGTGGGGCCGAACATATCGAGCTGGGTGACGCCTCGATGAACAGCCGCGCCTATTGCTCGGCCTTTAACTTCAAGGGCGGTGACCAACAGAAAAAGGTTGGCCTGCTCTCGGGCGGTGAACGCAACCGCGTGCATATGGCCAAGCTGCTGAAATCGGGCGGCAACGTGCTGCTGCTGGACGAACCGACCAACGACCTTGACGTCGAGACGTTGCAGGCGCTGGAAGCGGCGCTTGAAGATTTCGCTGGTTGCGCCGTCATCATCTCGCACGACCGCTTCTTCCTTGACCGGTTGTGCACCCATATCCTCGCGTTCGAGGGCGATGCCCATGTCGAGTGGTTCGAGGGCAACTTTGAGGATTACGAGGCTGACAAGATCCGCCGCCTTGGCCCGGATTCAGTCGAGCCAAAGCGGGTGAAGTACAAGAAGTTCACCCGGTAGAAAAAAAGGGGGCGGAAACGCCCCCTTTTCTTTTTTGCGGTATTGTGACCGGGTCAAAGACCTGCGGTTTTCGCCCCCTGGCCCTGGAGAAAGTCGAAGTGCCGCTCGATTATGCGGTCCAGCTCTTCGCGTGAGGCTTTTTTCATGCCACGTTTCGCCAGAATTTCCTTGGCGTGGCGCGGGGTATCGTTCATCCCGTAATGGGTCACGATGCTTGGAACCGAGGGGTCGGTCAGGGCAACCATTACCGTCGGAATGCGGTAATGGGCAAAACCAAAGACGGTGCGTTGCGGGTGGCGCACCGCCACACCCACGCCGAGGAAGGGATTGAACCAGCGGTAAAGCCCCTGCGTCGGCCCATCAATGACCGAATAGATCACGGTGGGGAAGCTGACGGCAAAGGCGCCATGGGCTTTCCAAAGGGTGTCGCCGTGCTTGTGCAGCTTGCGGATATAATCCTTTGAGACGCAATCGTCGTCGTCCAGACGGAACTGCAAGCAATCCTTGAGCTCAAGACCCATCTCTTCGAGTGTCTTGATCTGCGCGTCCGCAACATGCATCGGCGGGACAAAGCGCAGTTCGACATAGGGTCGCGCGTCGCAAAGGGCCTGCAGCTTTTGGCGGTAGGTCTTGGGCATCCGGTCCGAAGAGATCACCAGGAGTTTGAAATCCGGGTCGGTCTGAGCGTCCAGAGAGGCAAGAGTCAGCTGCTCAAAGGTCTCAAAGCGGGCGGCCATGCGCTCTTCGCTAAAGAGCTCTTTCTCTTTTTCCTTGAAGATCGGTTCGAGGTCCTTGTCCTCGACGTTGCGATAGGCTTTCCAGTCGCCCCGGCCAATCATGGAAAATCGGCATATGCCGACAATCGTCATCTTTCTAGTCATACCGCGAACCGTGCTTTAATCGGTGAATGTACAAGGTTTTTCCCGGCGCGGCGTTCGGCCTCGGCGACGTCGGCCTGGATGGTCTCATCAGTGGGAATATCCCACGGATCGTCAGCAGTCAGGAAGCCATGCTCGATCAGAGCGGTACGGATCTCGCCAAAATCCGCATGACCCCAGCTGTTATGGTTGGGTTTCTTGCCGGGTTCGAGATATTCTGCCACGAGGCTGTTGATCAGCAGCGGATCCTTGCCCATCATACCGCTGAGTTGCAGGCGCATGCTGTGATGTTCAGCGTTGTTTCTGCGCAGGATGACGGCGATCTCCTTGCCGGGATCAGCTGCCATGCCGGCCATGTGCAGGGCCGAAGTGTCAAGGCTGATGATCTTTTGCGCCGCGCGGTAAAGCGCGAACTGATCTTTCCAGGACAACTGTTCGGGGAAAACCGGAACATAGCCGGCACGGCTGAGGTTTTCCTCAAGCACAGCTTCGGCCAAAAGCCCGCCGTTCGCGATATACTTGGTACGCGAGATATAGATTTTTTCCGGTCCGTTCGGGGCAACCTTGCCTACGGTATTGCGCAGGAAGTTGCGGTATTCTTCGGTCCCGAAGGCGATGTCGCCCAGACCGAACCCCTGACCGGGAATGGTCAGCTTTTCGACAAGTGTCGGCTCACCGACCACCAGGGTCGGACATTTGATGTCGAAAATATCGAAAAGCTCGCGGTGGGGTTTTTTGAAATGCGTCAGGGTGGCGTGTTTTGGGGTAAAGATTATCCCGTCATAATCGTTGTTGGCCGCCCAAAGCCTGCTGATCGTCTCAGAGATGAAATGGCCGAAATGGCCATAATACATCCCGGCAAAAAGATAATGCCCCTCAAGCTTTGCGGTCGGTTCGGGCGCTTCTTCAAGGGCAAGGGACATGCGCCCGGCTCCGCGCCATTGGGCTGCCTCGGGGATGTCACCGTCCTTCCACACGCCGCTAGGGGTTCGGGGGCGGGATTCCTTGGGAGGGGCCACAATCGCATCTGCGAGAGTGATTGTTTCTCTGGACCAACCCTGATCAGGCAGCGGAGGACAAGGCTCGCTCACGTTTACTCTCTCAAATTATAACACATCGATTCGTCGGTGAGAGACAGGTCTCCCCCGACTTTGCCCTTGTTTGGCAATATATACTTGGCTGTGCAACCCAAATTGGCGCATGGCGAAAGGCCGCGCGCCACAGGGTTTAATTGCAACGCAGCTTCAGGCCCATTCCCATGGCAGCGCCATCTGGCCAAGCAGCTTGGCCATAGCATCGCGGTCCACTTCGCCCGTCGTTTTGATCCGCGCGACGAGACCCCGTCTTTTGTCATCAATCACCTCGGCCACTTCGGCGGCAAGGCCCGCGCTTTGCAGCATCTCGTTGTAGACGCGCCCGATTGCGAGCTTGCGCAGGTCAGGCTTGAAAATCTTGCCGACCGCAGTCTTGGGCAGTTCGGGCAGGATCTCGATATGTTTGGGCACCGCAGCACGTTCGTGGATGTGGCTGCGCGCGTGCTGCATCAGCTCGTCCTCTGCGACCTCGGCCCCGGCGACCAGCTCGACATAGGCGCAGGGCAGTTCGCCAGCAAAGCTGTCGGGCTGGCCGATGGCTGCGGCGGCAGCGACCTTGGGATGAGAGAGCAGCGCATCTTCGATCTCTGCCGGGTCGATATTGTGGCCGCCGCGAATGATCAGGTCCTTGGCCCGGCCAGTGATCCACAGATAGCCGTCGGCGTCCATCCGCCCCAGATCGCCCGTGCGCAGAAAGCGCCCTTCGGCAAACAGGTCGCGGTTCTTGTCGGCCTCGGTATAGGTCGAGCCCTCATAAACGCCCGGGTTGGCGATGCAGATTTCGCCGACCTCTTCGATGCCGCATTCCCGAAAGCCGCCATTCTGACGCTGCAGGATGCGGATGTGGGTATAGGGCAGGGGGATGCCGACCGAGCCGACCTTCTTGAGCCCGTCAATGGGGTTGCATGAGACAAGGCAGGTCGCCTCGGTCAGGCCGTAACCTTCGGCGATTTCGACGCCGGTGGCGGATTTGAAACGGTTGTACAGCTCGATCGGCAGGGGTGCCGAGCCCGAGATCGCGGTGCGAAGCGACGAAACATCCGCGTTTACCGGGCGCTGCATCAGTGCCGCGATGGCAGTCGGAACGGTGATCAGGAAGGTTGCCTGCCAGCGCTCGATCAGCTTCCAGAAATTGTCAAAGACACCTTCGCCGCGATAGCCAGCCGGTGTCGGCATCACAAGCTGAGCGCCTGACATCAGACAGGACATCAGCACCGGATAGGCCGCAAAGACGTGGAACATCGGCAGCGGGCACATCAGCACATCGGTTTCGGTGAACAGCAGCGTGCCGCCCAGCCAGCCGTTGTAGATCATCCCCGATTGCTTGTGCTGCGCGACCTTGGGCATACCGGTGGTCCCGCCGGTGTGGAAATAGGCGGCGACCCGGTCTCCGGCAGGTTCGTCAAAGGTCAGGCGGTTGTGTTTACGCGCGCTGGCGGCAGCCTCGAAATTCAGTACTTTGGCGTGGTGGCGCGTGGTGACCTTGGGACGCATCAAAGGCACCAGCAGGCGCTTTAACCCGGTCAGATAGCCGCGCAGATCGACCTCAAGCACCGTTTGCACATTGGGCGCTTGCGCAACGGCCGCGGCTGCTTTTTGCGCAATGTCGGATTTGGGAAAGCTTTTCAGCGTCACCAGGACCTTGGCGCCGGTTTCCCGCAGGATTGAGGCGATGTGGTCGGGCTCCAGCAGCGGGTTGATCGGGTTCACGATACCCGCAGTTGCACCGGCCAAAAGCACGATCGGCGCTTCAAGACAGTTTGGCAGCAGATATGCCACGACGTCCGTGGGCCCGACCCCTAGTTCGCGAAACAGGTTCGCGGTTTCGGTCACACGCTCGTGCAGTTCAGTCCAGCTCAGGGTGCGCGCCGGGGCTGTCGGGTCCGAAAAAAGCTGAAAGCTAAGCGCGGGGCGTTCAGGATGACGGTCCCGGGTTTCGGTCAGCGCCTGATACAGTGTGCCCGGCAGGATGCGTTGCGCATAGGGCATCTCCGTCTCGACCGCATCGCGGTCTGCGACGCCTGCAAACCTGACCACCATTTCTCAGACCTCCCAGTTTTCCCCCCGGGGCAGTGCCCCACTTACAGGCAGAATGGTCCAACTATCAGTATGCTGGCAAGCATTCCGCAGCGCTAATCCGGGGGGAAACGCAGCGTCGCAACCGCGCTGGCGGTGTCGGGACCCCTTAGTTCTGGGGGATACGCAGCGTCTGGCCGGGATAGATCTTGTCGGGATGGCTTAGCATGGGGCGGTTCGCCTCAAAGATCTCATTATAGCGGTTTGCCTTGCCCAGATATTTCTGTGCGATGGCTGACAGGGTTTCGCCTTTTTGTACGGTGTGGAACACGGGTTTGGCGGCCTGTGGTGCCGGGGTCTCGGTACCCGCGCCTTCGGCAAGCTCGACACGTGCGATGCCTTTGATGTTGCCGACCGCGAGAATCAGCTTTTCCAGCGTCTCTTGATCGCGCGCCTTGCCCGAGATCACAACCGTATCGCCCCGCAGCGTCAGGTGCACGTCCCTGGCCGTCAGCCCCAGTGAGGCAAGCTCAGCCTTGAGCGCCGCCACTTTGCGGTCGGTGTCGCTTTGCGCGGGCTGCGAGGGGGCCTCTTGTGCCTCTGCCTCTGACCCGAACAGCGACTTGCCGGCATCCTTCACGAAATCCCAGATCGCCATGAGATATTCCTTTCCAACTGCATTCTAGCGGCAACGTTTTGCCGAAGCCACGGTTCCAGAGAAATTTAGGCAACCTCAGGTTGAACGTCCCGGCTGCGTTTCGTAAATTGCAGCAGTTCAAAGGGTGCCAGATGTTGAAAATTTCACGTAAGATTATGTCTTTGCTTGTTTTTCTACCCGCCATGACGGCTCCTGCCGTTGCGGGGGAGGCTGGGCCCGTACCCGCCAAACCTGCAGAGGCCAGGGCCGGGCAGGTCACCTGCTATGAAACGTCGGTGCAGGAAAATCAGGCAGCTGCCAGTGCGACCAACGCATTGCGCAAAGCCCGCGGGTTGTCCTCGCTGCAGCCCAACCGCGATCTGGCCGTCGCTGCCGCCCGCCACGCCTGCGACATGGCCCGGCGCGGTCAGATGACGCATCGCGGCAGTGCGACCTCAGGGCCGATGCAGCGGTTGAAGAAAGAAGGGTACAGGCCCCGCATTGCCGCCGAAAACATCGCTGCCGGCCCCTGGGGGCAAGAGCAGGTTTTGGCAGCATGGTCACAATCGCCAGGGCACCTCGCCAATATCCTGCTGCCGCAGGTTAGGCATTACGGTATCGGCCGGGCGGTCGGGCCGGATGGCAAGACCGTGTATTGGGCGGCGGTTTTTAGCGCACCACGTTGAGCAGCGCGCTACGCTGGCCGGTCGCAATGATGGACGCCCGCATACCCTGAAGGCGTCGCGGGCGTCAGTTGCGATTTGCTTTGGGTGGCGGGTTTAACCGGCCCCTGTTTCGGCTTCTGCGGGTGTCTCTTCGTCCGCTGGACCTGCGGTGAACTGCAGCCGCGCCAGCCGGGCGTATAACCCTCCCTCGGCGACCAGTTCATCATGTCGGCCCTGTGCCACCACCCGGCCGCCGTCAAAGACAACGATACGGTCGGCCTTTTTCACTGTTGCCAGACGGTGGGCCACGATGATCGTGGTGCGCGAACGGGACAGTTCATCGACCGCATGTTGGACCAGCAGTTCTGATTCGGCGTCCAGGGCCGAGGTCGCCTCATCCAGCAGCAGGATCGGCGCATCGCGCAGGATGGCGCGGGCAATGGCAATGCGCTGCTTTTGCCCGCCGGACAGCATCACCCCGCGTTCGCCGACATAGCTGTCATAGCCTTCGGGCAGCACGCGCAGAAAATCGTCGGCATGGGCTGCGCGGGCCGCAGCCTCGACCTCGGCATCCGAGGCATCGGGGCGGCCAAAACGAATGTTCTCGCGGGCGGTAGCGGCAAAGATCACCGGGTCTTGTGGCACCAGCGCGATGGACTGACGGAAATCGGCACGGGCCATATCGCGCAGATCAATGCCGTCGATCAGCACCCGTCCCGCATCAGGGTCCCAGAACCGTAAAAGCAGCTGGATCACGGTGGTCTTGCCCGCCCCAGAGGGGCCTACCAGCGCAACCGTCTCACCCGGGCGGATGTCCAGCGTCACGCCGTCCAAAGCCGAGCGGTCGGGGCGCGAGGGGTAATGGAAGGTGACGTCATCGAACCGGATCGCGCCCTTGACTGGCTGGGGCAGGGTGACCGGATCGGCAGGATCGCTCAGCGTGTCTTCGGCGGTCAGCAGTTCGCTCAGCCGCTCGGTCGCGCCGGCAGCCCGTTGCAGCTCACCCCAGATCTCGGAAAGAGCGCCTACGGCCCCGGCGACCAGAACGGCGTAGATGACGAATTGCACCAGTTGGCCAACGGTCATCACCTCTAGCCGCACATCGCGGGCGCCGATCCACAGAACGCCAAGCACGCCCGAGAAGGCAAGAAAGATCACGATCATTGTCATCGCCGTGCGCGTCCGCACCCGGTTCATGGCCGAGTCATAGGCGCGCTCGGTCACCTCGTTGAAACGTGCGCGGGTCGGGCCTTCATGGGTAAAGGCCTGCACGGTCTGTGCCGAAAGCAGAACCTCGGAGGCCGCGCCTGATGATTGGGCGATCCAGTCCTGATTTTCGCGCGACAGTTTGCGCAGCCGCCGGCCCAGCACGACGATGGGCACGACCACCAGCGGCACCAACAGCAATACGAGACCCGACAGTTTGGCCGAGGTCCAGACCAGCATCGCCACGCCACCGATCAGCAGCAGGATGTTGCGCAGCGCGATTGGCACCGACGAGCCGAT
This sequence comes from Paracoccus sp. J56, assembly GCF_019633685.1. Lineage (NCBI taxonomy): Bacteria > Pseudomonadati > Pseudomonadota > Alphaproteobacteria > Rhodobacterales > Paracoccaceae > Paracoccus > Paracoccus sp. J56. Next base: position 40,248 of record NZ_JAFL01000002.1, on the reverse strand, counting down.
GACCGATTGAATCAGCGTCGTGTCGGTGGTGATGCGGCTGATAATCTCGCCGGTCAGGACCCGTTCGTAGAACGCGGGGCTCAGCCCGATGACGCGCTGAAAAACTGCCTTGCGGATATCGGCGACGACCCGTTCACCCAGCCGGGTGACAAGAAAGTAGCGCATCCCCGTCCCGATAGCGAGCAGCACGACGATGATCATCGCGGCGCCGAAATACTGGTCGAGCATGCCTGCGCCGCCGTCAAACCCATCGACCACCCGGCGCACGGCCAGCGGCAGGATCAGGCTGATCGTCGCCGTCAGCGTCAGCGCGCCAAGGGCGGCCGCGACCAGCCCGCGATAGGGGCACAGGAAAGGGCCAAGCGCCCTGAGTGCGCTGATGCGTTTCGTCGTCGGACGGTCCGCGATGGGTTTGGGTCCGCGTGCCATGTCTTCTCCCCTCGGGCGCCCCGATGGTGCCTTGCGTGATGTTCAGAGTGTCCGGGTGCCGCCCGCGAGTTCCAGAATGACCTGCCATTCCGCGTCCGAAACAGGCTGCACAGAGAGGCGCGAGTTGTTGACCAGCACCATATCCTTGAGCCTCGGCTCGGTCTTGGCCATGTCCAGCGAGATGGGCCGCTCAAGCCAGGCGACGGCGCGGACATCCACACATTCCCATTTCGGATCGTCTGCGGTCGAGTCGGGATGGGCCTCGGTCACCACCTCGCAGATGCCGACGATTTCTTTGCCGACGTTCGAGTGATAGAAAAAGCCGCGTTCGCCCTTTTTCATGGTGCGCATGTTGTTGCGGGCCTGATAGTTGCGCACGCCGTCCCACTCTTCGCCTTTTTCGCCCCGGGCGATCAGGTCGTCAAAGCTGAACACGTCCGGCTCGGATTTGAACAGCCAGTATGCCATCAGCCGATCACCTTCTTCCACTCGATCACCTCGACCGAGGCAAACAGGTCTGCCGCTTTGTAGGGATCCCGGGCGGCCCATTCCTTAACCTGCGTCAACTCGTCAGCCTCAACCACCAGCAGCGAGCCGCGCATCTCACCATTTTCGATCAGCGGACCTGCCATTTGCAGGCCGGGCTGTTCCTTCAGGAATGCCAGATGATTTTCGCGGGTATCGAGACGGGTTTGCAGCTTGCCGGGATGGTCGCGGCAGATCACGGCGAAAAGGGGCATCATTCCTCCTTCAGGGGGCGTTTGAGCAGAAAATCCAGCGCATGTTCCATGACGATACTGCCCTGGGCAAGACCGGCGACCAGATTCGAGATCGGCATCTCGATCCCCAACCCCTCGGCCAGACGCGAAACGGCACGGGCGGTGGCAGCACCTTCGACAGTGGTGCCGGGCGCGAACTCGCTGCCCGCGCCAAGGGCCAACCCATAGCGAAAGTTGCGCGACTGCTCCGAGGTGCAGGTCAGCACCAGATCGCCAAGCCCTGAAAGCCCGCCCAGCGTTTCGGGCCTTGCGCCCAGCGTTACGGCCAGCCGCGTCATCTCGGCAAAGCCGCGCGTGACAATGCTTGCCCTTGCGCTGTCGCCGTAGCCGGCGCCGATCGCAGCCCCTGCGGCGATGGCGATGACGTTTTTCAGCGCCCCGCCCAGTTCGGCCCCGGTTACATCGGTCGTGCGGTAAAGCCGCAGCGAGGCGGTCGAAAGCTGGCGCTGTAAAATCTCGGCGGCGGCAGCATCGGCACAGGCGAGTGTCAGCGCGGTCGGTAAACCACGGGCGATATCGGCGGCAAAGCTTGGTCCGGTCAACACCGCTACGGTCGCATGCGGGCAGGCGGAAGCGATCAGTGCCGAAGGACCGGTCAGCGTAGTCAGGTCGATCCCCTTGGCGCAGCTGACCAGATTACGGCGATCAAGCCGCGCGCCATGGTCCGTCAGAAAACCACCCAGTGATTGCGCGGGCAGGGCAAGCAGGACGGTGGGGGCAGTGATATCCTTAAGCTCTTTTGTGACGATCAGGCTGGCGGGAAGGGGCACGCCCGGCAGGCGCGGGTTTTCACCAGCAGCGGCCCAGCCGGTTTCGCGCCCCCAAAGCGTAACGGGTCCTTTGGCCGCCAGGGATACTGCCAGCGCGGTGCCGAATGCGCCTGATCCGATGACTGCGACGCTCATGCCTTGGCTCCGCGCTTGCCAGCGCCAAGCATCGGAGCGGCGCGCTGGTCCAGCGGCCATCGCGGGCGGGCGGCCAGATCCATGCCGTCACGCCGGCCAGCAAGGTAGCTCTCGATCCCGGCCCAGGCGATCATTGCGGCATTGTCTGTGCAAAGCTGCAAGGGCGGCGCAAGAAAGGTCGCGCCGGCTTCGGCCGCGACGGTTTGCAGCGCGGTGCGCAGGCTTTGGTTAGCCGCGACACCTCCGGCCACGGCCAGCGCAGGTGCTGGTGCCAGGGCCAAAGCGCGACGGGTCTTTTCGGCCAGCACATCGGCCACGGCCGCCTCAAAGCTGGCGCAAAGATCGGCGCGGTCCTGTTCGTGCAGCCCGCCTTGCGCTGCTGCCAGCGCGTCACGTTGGCGCAGCACCGCCGTCTTTAGCCCCGAAAAGCTAAGATCGCACCCCGGCCGGTCAAGCAGCGGTCGCGGCAGGGCAAAGCGGCGCGGATCACCCGCGCGCGCCGCTGCCTCGACTGCGGGGCCGCCCGGTTGGGGCAGGCCCAAAAGCTTGGCAACCTTGTCAAAGGCCTCGCCGGGGGCGTCGTCGATGGTTCCACCCAGCCGGGTAAACTGTTCTGGCCCCGCGACCGAGAGGAACTGGCAATGCCCGCCCGAAACCAGCAGCATCAGATAAGGATAACCGATGCCGTCGGTCAGGCGTGGGGTCAGCGCGTGGCCGGCCAGATGATTGACCCCGATCAGCGGCAGGCCACTCCCCGCCGCCAGCCCTTTGGCAAGCATGACGCCCGAAAGCACGCCGCCAATCAGCCCGGGCCCGGCGGTAACGGCGATCCCGTCCAGGTCGGACAGGCGCAGGCCCGCCTTGCGCAGCGCCTCTTCGACGCAGATATCCAGTTTCTCGGCATGGGCGCGGGCGGCGATTTCCGGCACCACGCCGCCGAAATCGGCATGCAGCGATGTCTGCCCGGCCACGACCGAGGCAAGGATCGTGCGATCCTCGCGCACCACCGCCGCCGCAGTGTCGTCGCAGCTGCTCTCGATGCCCAGAAAGGTCAGTCCCATGCTCATCCTTGTTTGCGCGCCGCCCAGGGCCTAGGCAGAGGGGAAGTAGCATCTTGCCCGAGCGATTGCCATGCCGTCCAACCCCCAGCCTATCCTGCTTTTGACCCGGCCCGAGCCAGCTTCGCGGCGATTTGCCGCAGAGTTTGATCTGCCGGGTGTCAGGTTGGTGATCTCACCCGTGCTGCGCATCATACCGGTCGCGCATGATGCGGTGCGGTTAAGTGCTGCGCGGGGACTGGTCTTTACCTCGGTCAACGCGGTCCCCGCGGCTGGGCCGGGACGCGGGCGGCCCGCGATCTGCGTCGGGCCTGCCACGGCCGAGGCCGCGCAGGCAGCGGGCTATGAAGTAACCGTCGGGCCCGGGGACGCCGAGCGGATGATGCCGCTGCTGAAAGGTCTGGATGACGGCTGGCTGCATCCCCACGGCACTCATGTCGCCCGCAGATTGCCGGTGCCGGGCATGGTCGTCTATGATCAGGCGCCCGAGCGGCTGAACGCCGAGGCAAAAGAGGTGCTTGCCGGGTCAGCGCCGGTGCTTTTGCCGCTATTTTCGCCACGTTCGGCGCGGCTTTTATCGCCGCAGGCTGAGGATGCGCAGGCCCCGTTGTGGCTGGCCCCGATCAGCGCGGCGGCGCGGGGTGCGTGGCTGGGGCCGGCGAGTCGCATAGAACTTGCCCCGACCCCCGATGCCGACGGGATCTGCCATGCCCTCTCGCGTCTGCTTGCGACGGAACAATCCGCGCGAGGGCGGGTTGAGGCCCCACGTCCCGGCGACTAGACTGCCTGCCGGAGCCAGGCATGATCGCAGGTGCAGGACGGCGGGACCATAGCCCCCCGCAGCGGGCCGCGATGTGAAAGGGAACGGGGAAGAGTTGTGAAAAAGCCAGAGATCAATTCCAGCGAAAACAAGGCAAGCCCCGGAAAAGACGGAAAGAAAAAGGCAGTTTCGGGCGCGGCTATCGACAGCCGCCCGGTCAGCTCGGGCGAGGGGGCCTCGGCAGCAGCGGTTGAGTCCAAGCCGCCGGTCGAATCAGTGCTGGTTGGTAAAGGCGGTTCTTTGGCTGCTGCGGCGCCCAAACCCGATGCGGGAAAGACGGCAGCCGAATCGAAACCGGCCGCCCCCAAGCCTGCCGAAACGCCTTCGCCCATCACCTTTGAGCCAGTTCCGGCAAAATCAACCGCCCCCTCTGGACCAGCAAAGGTCGAAACCCGCGTGGTTGAGGTGCGCAAGGGCGGTTTCGTGCCTACCTTTGTCGGCGGTGTCGTCGCTGCCGGTCTTGGCGCTGCGGCGGCATGGTGGGCGATCCCGCATCTGCCCCCGGCGTGGCAGTCCGGTGCAAGCGAATCCGCCCCGACCGAGGCACAGATTGCTGCCGCCCGCGAGGCTGGTATTGAGGCCGCCCGGGCAGAAATCCAAACTCAGGCCGAAGCTTTTGCCACCCGCGCTGCCGATGCGGGCGCGGATGCGGCACGGCAGGCTTTGGCCGACGCTCCGCAGCAGCAGGGTGGCGATGCCGAGGCCCTGTCGGCGCTGGAGCAAAAACTGGCAGTGCTGGAAAAATCGCTGGCTGATCTGAATGCCCGACCTGTTGTCGCCCCGGTGGTGTCTGGCGAAAACAGTGACGAGTTGCAGCAGCTTCTGAATGAACTGACCGCTAAGCTGACGGCGCAGCAGCAACGCATTGATGAGCTTGCCTCACGCGGGGTTGGCGGCGGCGCGACCGCCGAGCAGATGCAGAGCTTTGCCGCGCAAGCCGAGGCGCTGCGCAACCAGATCGCTGCCACCGCCGAAGAGGCGGAGCGGCGCATCGCTGCGGCTGAGGCCCAGGCCGCCGATCTTCAAAGCAATGCCGAGGCCGCGAACCGTCGCGCTCAGGCCGCTACGGCTGCCGCTGCATTGCGCGCCGCGATCGAGACTGGTGGTCAACGCGATCAGGCGCTTGCCGGTCTGCGCGCGGCTGGGGTCGAGCCTCCGGCAGTGCTGACCGGGGATGTGCCGACTCTTGAGCAATTGCGCGCAAACTTTCCCGCCGCCGCGCGTGAGGGGCTGGCCGCTGCGCTGCAAGAGGTGCAAGGCAGCAATGGCGCGCTGGGGATGATCGGTGATTTCTTGCGGGTGCAGACTGGCGCGCGTTCGGTCGAGCCGCGCGAAGGCAACGATCCCGACGCCATCCTGTCACGTGCCGATGCTGCTGTGAAAGCCGGCGATATCAAGGGTGCGCTGGAAGAAATCGCCAGCCTGCCCCAATCGGGGCAGCAGGCGATGGCGGACTGGACCGCCTCGGCCGGGCTGTGGATCGAAGCTAATGCCGCGCTGGCCGCTTTGGCCGCGGGCAGCATGTAAGGGGCGCGCCATGCTGCTTTCGGCATTGAAAATACTGATCTTTTTTGCCATAGTTCTGGTCTTGGCGCTGGGGGCTATGCAGCTATCGGAAACCGGCGGCGGCCTTAGCATGGTCTATGGCGGCACCGAATACACCCTGGGTCCGGTACAGCTGATCATCGCGGCGCTGATCGTGGTGTTGCTGGGCTGGGCGCTGGTGCGCATCCTTGGCATACTGCTGGCATTCATGCGCTTTCTTTTGGGCGATGAGACCGCGATCAATCGCTATTTTGCCCGCTCGCGTGAGCGTAAGGGTTATGAGGCTCTGTCCGAAGGGATGCTTGCCGTCGCCTCGGGCGAGGGCAAGCTTGCGCAGGACAAGGCAGCCAAAGCGGCCAAGTTCCTTGACAAGCCCCATGTCACCGACCTGCTGGCCGCGCAGGCCGCTGAGGTTGCCGGCGATAGCCGCAAGGCGGGCGAGATCTACCGTCGTCTGCTGTCTGACCAGCGTACCCGCTTTGTCGGTATTCGTGGTCTGATGCGGCAGAAACTGGATGAAGGTGATACCACAACTGCCTTGAAATTGGCCGAAAAAGCCTACGCGCTGAGACCGAAGCATCCCGAGTTGCAGGATACGCTGTTGCAGCTGCAGACGCGTGAAGGCGACTGGAAAGGCGCGCGCGCGGTTCTGAAGGACAAGCGCCAGCAGGGCCTGTTGCCCAAGGATGTTCATATCCGCCGCGATGCGGTTCTGGCGCTGAAAGAGGCATCCGAGGTGCTGGCTCAGGGCAATTCGATCAGCGCCCGCGAGGCGGCGATTTCGGCTAACCGCGCCAGCCCGGACCTGATTCCGGCGGCGGTTCTGGCCGCGCGCAGCTATATCGCACAAAACGACGCGCGCAACGCCAGCCGGGTGCTGCAGAAAACCTGGAGCGTCCGGCCTCATCCCTCGGTTGCGGCGACCTATGCCGAGATCGCCCCCGACGAAAAGCCGGCCGCCCGGCTGCGCCGCTTCGAAGATCTTATGCGCCAGAACCCCGATCACGAGGAAACCAAACTTCTGCGGGCAGAGCTGCTGCTTGCTGTCGAGGACTTTCCCGGCGCACGGCGCGCCTTGGGCGATCTGGCCGAGAAGCATCCGACGGTGCGTTCGCTGTCGATCCTTGCCGCGGTCGAACGGGGCGAGGGTTCTGATGATGCGGTGGTGCGTGGCATTCTGGCCCGGGCGCTGGTTGCAAGCCGTGGGCCGCAATGGGTCTGCGACAAGTGCCACAACGTCATGGCCGACTGGTCTCCGACTTGCGACAGCTGTGGCGGGTTCGATACGCTGACCTGGCGCGAGCCCGAGACACCGGCCTGGAGCGCACCTGTCCCGAACGGGGTTGAGATGCTGCCGCTGCTGGTCGGAAGCAAGCCTGAAGGGGCTGGGGCGGCGCCTGTTTCTGTCGATGTTCCCTCCCTCGATCCTGCACCGCACCCGGCAGAGCCGGGGCTGATCGGCTCTGACCCGGCCGTGGCCAAGGTGGCTGCCGCGCCAGTCGAGATACCGGATGTTTCGCCGGGGATGGTGCCGCGCGAATCGGATTATCGCCGCGTTTCCTCCGGTGTTGGCGGGGCTGAGCCAGCGATGACCGTTACCGATCCGGACCCGGAGCCCGAGCCAGCCCCCGCCGCCCCCGAAGTTGCGCGCAAGCCTGTGCCTGCGGTCGGGGGCGACGTTCTGCCGGTGCGTCCTGATGTCGAGCCGCCAGAAGAGGATGTCTTGACGAATACGGGGAAAAAACTCTGATCCCCCCTTTTCGTCCGCGCGGGAACCTGCTATCTGGCGCGGCGTACAAGATGCCGCTGTAGCTCAGCTGGTAGAGCACGTCATTCGTAATGATGGGGTCGGGGGTTCGAGTCCCTTCAGCGGCACCATGAACCAGAGAAAACCCACGCACCGTCAATCGGTTGCGTGGGTTTTCTCTTTTTAGTCGCCCGGCTTGCTTGCGTGTCGCTGAATGCACCTCCTGCGTTTCCATACCGGTGGGCGTAATCGTATTGCGGTCCCTTGCCGGGGTGATTACGCAGCACCTCGTAAGACTGCCGCCTGCTGCGCTGATTTGTGGATCGCAGGCGAAACGCAATAATTCAAAGGATTACGGGATGACCCTTACGAAACGCCTGATCATCGCCCTGATTGTCGGCATCGTCATCAGCGCGGGCGCGATGATCAGGGACAAGAAAAGAAATGCGGAATGGGTCGTCTCTCCCCAGCAGATCGCCGAGGCTCAGGCGCAGGGAAAACCCGGTTACGAAACCCGGCCAGGAACGGTGGCTGTGCTGCCGATCCGCAGTGAAACGGCCGACATTCTGCCCTATACGTGGGTGTTCTTTGGCCTGATCGGCGCAGCTGCGACCTTTGTCGTTACGCGGCGCCGTAAAGCCTGAAAGAAGGGCAGGGCATGTGACCTTCGCCTCGGGGCTTTCTCTGAGGCAGGGTCTCGTCCGGCCGTTTGGTCAAAGAATAGAGGGCGTCGCGGGTTCCACGGCGCCGCTTATCCTAAAGGGGCCAAAGCTAGGCCTCCGTGCATCATCGCTAGGCCAGCTCATGCTCTCTATCAGGAGGATGGTGACCCCGACAGGACTTGAACCTGTAACCTGCCCCTTAGGAGGGGGCTGCTCTATCCAGTTGAGCCACGGGGCCGCTTAAGCGCCCTTTTGCCTTGCAAGGGGCGAAATGGCAAGCTTGCCGCGACCGGATGGAGAAGATAACGGTAACATGATTGCGTCCTGGTAGTTGCGATGAACACGAAAAGACCCCGCCGTCCCCTGACATTGCGTGATGTGTCCGAAGCCTCGGGCGTGTCGGAAATGACCGTCAGCCGCGTGCTGCGCAACCGTGGCGATGTCTCGGCTGCCACGCGTGAAAAGGTGCTGACCGCTGCCCGCACACTGGGCTATGTCCCCAACAAGATTGCCGGGGGGTTGGCCAGCCAGCGCGTCAATCTGGTTGCCGTGGTTATCCCCTCACTTTCCAATATGGTGTTTCCCGACGTGCTTGGCGGGATCTCGGCCGAGCTTGACGATACCGGGTTGCAGCCGGTGGTCGGGGTGACGAATTACAGCCCCTCGCGTGAGGATGCAGTGCTGTACGACATGCTGAGCTGGCGCCCTTCGGGGGTGATCCTTGCAGGGCTTGAGCATAGCAAGGCGGCGCGGGCAATGCTCGATAACGCCGGCCTGCCGGTGGTCGAGATCATGGATGTCGACGGAGATCCGATCGACACCGCCGTCGGCATCTCGCACCGCCGCGCCGGGGCCGAGATGGCGGATGAGATCCTTGCTGCCGGTTATCGTCGCATCGGCTTTATCGGGACCCATATGCCCGAAGATCACCGCGCCCGCAAAAGGCTGGCCGGATTTGAAGAGCGGCTGGGCGAGCATGGCGTGCAGCTTGCGGCGCGCGAATACTACCAGGGTGGTTCGTCGCTATTGAAGGGGCGCGAACTGACCGAGCGGATCCTGACCCGCGAGCCGGATCTGGATTTCCTCTATTTCTCGAACGACATGATCGGGGCCGGGGGGCTGCTTTGGTGCATGGAGCGCGGCTATGACATTCCCGGCAAGCTGGGGCTCGCCGGGTTCAATGGTGTCGAGCTGTTGGACGGGCTGCCGATACGGCTGACCACCACCGATGCACGGCGTATTGATGTCGGCCGACGCGCGGCACGGATCGTTGCGGGCAAAGAGCCGCGCCCTGAAAATGGCCAGATTGTGCTGGCTCCGACCATTCTGCACGGCGATACGATCCGGGAAAATCCGTAGGGCCGGTGGGGAACGGCAGCCTCGTTTCCGGGGCTACCCTGAAAACTTAACCAAGTTCGGGGAAAAACAGCCCGCCGGGCGAGAGGGTAAATATCTCGTAGCCCGTCGCGGTGACACCGATCGAATGTTCGAACTGGGCGGAAAGCGATTTGTCGCGGGTGACGGCAGTCCAGTCATCGGCAAGGATCTTGGTCTCGGGGCGGCCAAGGTTCACCATCGGCTCGATGGTGAAGAACATGCCTTCCTCAAGCACCGGACCTTTGCCGGGACGGCCGAAATGCAGCACATTAGGCGGGGCGTGGAAGGTACGGCCAAGGCCGTGGCCACAGAAATCGCGCACCACCGACATGCGGTTCGATTCCACATAGGACTGGATCGCCCAGCCGATATCGCCAAAGGTTGCGCCGGGCCGGACGGCCTCGATCCCCTTCATCAGCGCATCATGGGTGACCTGGATCAGCCGGCGCGCTTTGACGCTGGGCCTGCCGGCGACATACATCCGCGAACTGTCGCCATACCAGCCGTCCACGATCACAGTGACGTCGATGTTCAGAATATCACCGTCGGCAAGAACCTTGTCGCCAGGAATGCCGTGGCAGACGACATGGTTCACGCTGATACAGCTGGCATGCTGATAGCCACGATAGCCGATGGTGGCGCTGGTCGCGCCCAGTTCCTCGACCCGGTTGCGAATGAAATCATCAAGCGCGCCGGTGGTGGCGCCGGGCTGGACCAGCGGGCCGGCCTCATCAAGGATCTGGGCCGCGATCCGGCCGGCTGCATGCATGCCAGCAAAATCCTGCGGGTCGTGGATACGGATTCCCTCGCGGGTCTGGCGTGCGTCGTTCATGGCGTCCTCATATTCGTCTGCCCCCACAGATAGTCCCATGGCGGCACTTGTTCCAGCCCCGCGCGCGGACCTATACATTTGCGAAAGGACCCGTTCGCGAGGAGAAGCGCAGCGATGCAATCCGACAACCCAACTGCCGCAATCCTCGTCATCGGGGATGAAATCCTGTCCGGCCGCACGCGTGAGGGCAATGCCCATTACCTGTCGCAGGTTCTTAACAGCATCGGAATCGACCTGCGCGAAGTCCGTATCGTCGGCGATGACCACGATCATATTGTCGCGGCGATCAGGTCCCTGGACAAGTCGCTGGGCGGTGCCTGGGACATGCTGTTCACCAGCGGCGGTATTGGCCCGACCCATGACGACATCACCGCCGATGCCGTGGCTGCGGCCTTTGGCGTCGGGATCGAAATCAACGAAGAAGCGCGCCGCGTCATGGTCGAGCGCTGGGAAGCGCGCGGCGTCGAGGTCACCGGCAACCGGCTGCGCATGGCGCGCATTCCGCTGGGGGCCGAGCTGATCCCGAACTCGTGGTCAGCAGCACCGGGTTTCCATATCGGCAACACCTATGTCATGGCCGGTGTACCCGAGGTCTTTCGCGCCATGGTCGAGGCGATCGTGCCCGGATTGCCGACCGGGCGCCCCTCGGTCAGTGAGGCGCTGGAGGTTCTGCGTCCCGAATCCGATGTCGCCGACGATCTGCGCGAAGTGGCCGAGGCATTCCCGGATCTGTCCCTTGGCTCTTATCCTTTCCAACGGGGGCAACGTTATGGAACCAATCTTGTCATTCGTGGAATAGATGAACGGCGCGTGACCGATGCCATGACGGCGCTGCGCGAAAGGCTGGCTCTGTGATCGCTGACCCCGATATCGCCCGCGCCTTTGAGACGACATGGCCCGCCGCCGAATATATGCGTGTTGGCGGTTTTGAGGTCGGACGCGGCAAGGGCGGCGGCGGACGGGTCAGCTCTGTCCGTGCGGTCGAACATGACTGGGACGCGGGCGACATTGCCCGCACCGAGGCTGTGCAGCGTGGTTGGGGCGAACGACCGATGTTTCGCGTTGCCGATGACGATACCGCTTTGGCCGAGGTTTTGGCAGGGCAGGGGTATCGACACGGTACACCTACCGCGATCCTTGCCGCCGATTGTGCAACGCTGCTTGCCGAGCCGATTCCGCCGATGCTGGCCTTTCCGCTATGGCCGCCGCTTGCCATGCAACGCGATATCTGGAGTGCGGGCAATATCTCTGCGGCGCGGCAGGAGGTGATGCAGCGCGTTGACCTGCCCAAGACCGCGCTTTTGGGCCGGATGCAGGACCGTGCGGCGGGCGCGGCGTTTGTGGCGCTGGACGGGCCGGTTGCGATGATACACGCAATCGAGGTGGTCCCTGCGCTGCGCCGGCAGGGCATGGCAGGCTGGTTGATCCGTGCTGCGGCGGAATGGGCGCAGGAAGGCGGCGCCCACCGGCTGGCGCTGGCAGTCAGCCGCGCCAATACGGCCGCGAGGGCGGCCTATGATCGGCTTGGCTTTGCTGAACTGGGTGGCTACGGTTATTGGAGCAAAGACTGAAGGGCCTGGGCCCACCCCGTCAGCCGTCGGCTGCAAGGCGGCGCAGCTCTTTCTTGACAAGCTCCAGCTCGCTGCGCAGCAAGCTCAGTTCGGCGCGCAGGTCGTTTTGCAGCAGCTCGCCTGCAACCAGCGTCAGGCTGCCAAGCTGCCGGGCGTCGGGCCGGGGCGGTTCGCCCTCGGCACCCTGATCCTCGACCAGCAGAAAACTTTGCACCCCGTCCGACAGCCGGCCGGTCGGGATGCCGACCGCGACATGCCAGTGCCCCTTGGCCTCGGGCTTGATCTGCGCCTCTGCCACCCGGCAGCCCATATGGACAAGCACCAGCCGTCCCGGCCGTTCGTCACGGCGGATCACGCCTTGCCAGATGCCGCCCTTCAACTCATGGGATTCAAAGTCGCTCATAGAGATGCCTTTACTCAGAACTCGGCCCGCAGGTGGCGGGAAAGGAACAATTCACGGATATCTACTGCATTCATACGGGGGGATTCAAAGATCAGATCCAGCCAGATCTTTTCCAGCCGCTTTTCGTTCATGGGCGTGTAGGCAAGGTCGAATTCGATCACCTGCTGACCGAACTGACCGGGCTGCAAACCGCCAACATGCAGCGTCATGTCATCGGTGTTCGGCCCATGGCCGATGTTTAGGCGGGCATAGATGTTTAGCGGACGCTCGACCCGGATGCTGGTTTCAAGCCGCACGACATGGCCGCGGGTCAGGCCCAGCAAGGCCGCGGTCGGCAGGTCGACAGACATCGACAGGAAACTGCCCGCGAAGCCAAACACCTCCAGCCGGACGCCAAAGGGCGACAGGTCGCTGGCGCCGGTGTTGGCTATCTGTTCAATGATCAGTGCTTTTTCCGGGCAATCGTGCCATACCGCCACGCCTTCGCCCAGCTGGGCGCCGTTTTCGGGCTCGGCCACACCATGGGGCGAAACCGGGGCAGCCATGAATTCAGGCCGCCAGCGCCAGTCGGTGCCGCCGGGCAGGTGCAGCGCGTCAAGTGCCGCGCGCGACCTTGCCGCGCGTTCATCAGCCCGGATCAGAAAACGGTCGAGGCGGCTTCGCAAGGCTATCGCATCGTTGCGCAGATGCCGCAAACTGGCTGAGCTGAGCGTGCCTACCCCGTTACCCAGACGGGTCCATTGTTGAAGTGCCCGCTCGCGGACCCTGCGTTCCAACCATTTGTCTGGACGTATTGCCATACTGGTTCCTGTCACTGATCCATTTTTACATGGGTTTCAGCCGCCATGCCCGTAGGGGCGGTGACTGCGCAATCACGTCGTGCTCTGCCATCCTTCCATCGCGCAGTACCTGCACATGCGGCATTGCCCAGGGTAAGACAGCTCGACGTGAACGGCTTGTTGATGCGGAGGATTTTCAATGGCGTTGTCCCTAGGCTTGGCTCTGGATAGGGCCGGTGAGCCGCTGCGGCAAGGGGCCTTTCAGGGTTTAGCGCGTCGCAGCGTCCAGTCGGGCGGCCATGATCAGGTCATTCCGGGTCACGCCCCCTGCTGAATGGGTCGAATAGGTGATCCGGGCAAAGCCCCAGCCAAAGGCGATATCGGGATGGTGCCCGGCCGCCTCGGCCTGCCATGCGGCCAGATTGGCGAGCTGTGCGGCTTGTTTGAAGTTCCTGAAGCGCCATTCCCGGTGGATGGCCTTGCCGTCTTGGGCCAGTTGCCAATCGGGCAGGGCGGCCATCGCCTTGTCCAGCTCATCGGGGGTTAGCGCCGGGGCGCCATCCACGATCCTGCCCTTGTCCAGTCCGGTCATCAAAGCCTCCGTCACAGGATCGGCGCGGCCAGCGCGAGAAGGTTGTTGCGCAGTCGTCTCCAGACCGACCAGCTGCGAATCTCGTCAAGTTCCAGCGGACGCGAACGGTCAATATAGCCGTCCTGACGCTCGTCCAGCCGTTCGGTGATGTCGCCGCCCAGAAACAGCATGTTCATCTCGTAATTCAGCTCAAAGCTGCGGCGGTCCATATTGGCACTGCCAAGCATCACCATGCGACCATCGGCGGTGATGATCTTGGAATGCAAAAGACCGCCCTGAAACAACCGCAGCTTTACCCCGGCTGAGACGAGCCCATAGTAAAAGCCCTCGGAAGTTGCCTGCACGACCAGCGAATCATTACGCTCGGGCAGGATCACCGTCACGTCGACGCCCCGCCGTGCCGCCATGCGGATCGCCGAATCAAGCGAGCTGTCGGGCACATAATAGGGGGTGGTGATGACCAGCCGTTCACGCGCGGCATGGATCATCGTCACCATGCAATCCGATAGCGAACCGCGCCGCTCATCAGGACCGGTGGCGACGACCTGCGCCACCTCGCCCGGGGCGGTGACCGGACGGGTCATGCGTAACATCTCGCCCAGATCCTCGCCCGTATAGCTCATCCAGTCCTGTAAGAAGACCGCCTGCATCTGGCGCACCACTGGACCTTCGATGGCCAGAAAGACGTCGATCCAGGGTGCGTAACGCGGCTTGATGGCAAAGGCGCGGTCGGCGCAGTTCCGGCTGCCGGTAAAGCCAAGGATGTGGTCGATCACCACGATCTTGCGGTGATTGCGCAGGTCCATGCGCTGAAACAGCATCCCGATTACCGGGATCCTCAGCGGCAGGGCGATAACGCATTCAACACCCGCCTCTTTCATTCGTGCCCATGCCTCTGAGCGGCTGAAGGCGCGCGAGCCGAAAGCGTCGATGATCGCGCGTACCTTGACGCCACGCTGGGCGGCACGGATCGCGGCCTCGGCCACCTGACGGCCCGAAGGATCGTCAAGCCAGATATAGAACAGCATGTGGACGTGATCGTTTGCCCCGTCGATCGCCTCGACAAGGGCCGAGATGGCGCTGTCATCCTCGGGCAAAAGGGCGGCGCGGTTGCCGGCGACGGCGGCAAAACCGGTCGTGGCCCGATTCGCCTTGATGACCGGTGCGGCAAAATCGGGCAGGGTTTTCAGCTCTTCGGGGCTTGGCTGCCACAGGCCGGAAAGATGCGAGCGGACGTTCGCCATCGTCTCGGCCTCGGCGCCGCGAATGCGAATCTCGCCAAAAAGCAGATAGGCCAGAATGCCGATCAGCGGCACCAGTTCGATCACCAAAAGCCATGACAGACGGACTGTCGGCTCAAGCTGGGGTCGCAGCAGCACGCGGACCGAGACGGTCAGCGCAGCTACGTAATGCATGAACACAAGGGCTTCAGTCCACATGACTGCATCAAAGCCCGGACAGGCCGGAATTGCAATTCGGCACCGCTTTGCCTATCTGACGGCCTTGAACGCAGCGCAGGGGGCCCGCCGATGAACTGGATTACCAATTATGTCCGTCCGCGCATCAATTCGCTGTTCTCGCGGCGCGAGGTGCCCGAGAATTTGTGGACGAAATGCCCGGAATGCGGAACCATGCTGTTCCACCGTGAATTGGCGGACAACCTGAATGTCTGCACCAATTGCGATCACCACCTGGCGATCAGCCCGCGCCGGCGCTTTGCCGCGCTGTTTGACGGCGGTGTCTTTAATGAGGTCAAGGTGCCCGAGCCGATCACCGATCCGCTGGGTTTTCGCGACCAGAAGAAATATCCCGACCGCATGAAGGCTGCCCAGAAAAGCACGGGCGAGAAAGAGGCGATGCTGGTCGCCGAGGGCGAGATGGGCCGCACCCCCATTGTCGCCGCCGCACAGGACTTTTCCTTTATGGGCGGCTCAATGGGCATGTATGTCGGCAACGCGATCATCGCGGCGGCCGAGCGGGCAGTAAAGCTCAAGCGTCCCCTGGTTCTTTTCTCGGCCGCTGGTGGCGCGCGGATGCAAGAGGGAATTCTTAGCCTGATGCAGATGCCGCGCACCACGGTTGCAGTGCAGATGCTGAAAGAGGCGGGGTTGCCCTATATCGTCGTCCTGACCCATCCGACGACCGGCGGCGTCACTGCATCTTATGCGATGCTGGGTGATATCCAGATTGCCGAGCCGAACGCCCTGATCTGTTTTGCCGGCCCGCGCGTGATCGAGCAGACCATCCGCGAAAAGTTGCCCGAAGGCTTTCAGCGCGCCGAATATCTGCTTGAGCACGGGATGCTGGACCGCGTCACCCACCGCAAGAAGCTGCGCGAAGAGCTGATCTCGATCCTGCGCATGCTGGGCGGGTTGCCCGCTCCGGTCGCGGCGGATCTGCCTGCGCCGGGCAATCTTTCGGCTGATCAGGACCAGCCCGCCGGGGCTGACGAGCAGTCCGCTTAAGCGATGGCCAGATCGCGATGATCTCGTCCGACGCTATCCTCGCGCGGCTTATGCAGCTGCATCCCAAGGTCATCGACCTGTCGCTGGACCGGATGCACCGCATCCTTGGCGCTTTGGGCAACCCCGAGCGCCGCATCCCGCCCGCGATCCATATTGCCGGGACCAATGGTAAAGGCTCGACTCAGGCAATGATCCGCGCCGGGCTGGAGTCCGCTGGCAAGCGTGTGCATGCCTATACCTCGCCGCATCTGGCGCAGTTTCATGAGCGCATCCGCCTTGCCGGTTCGCTGATCTCTGAGGCGGATCTGGCCGCGACGCTTGAGGAGTGCGAGGCCGCGAACGGCGGTGAGCCGATCACCTTTTTCGAAATCACCACAGCGGCTGCCTTTCTTGCCTTTTCGCGCGTGCCTGCTGATTATACGCTGCTGGAGGTCGGGCTTGGCGGTCGGCTGGATGCAACCAATGTGATCGAGAACCCGGCGCTGACGGTGATTACTCCGGTCAGTATCGACCACACCCAGTATCTGGGCGAGACGCTGGCCGATATCACCGGCGAAAAGGCTGGTATTCTCAAGCGCCGCGTGCCTTGCATCGTTGCGCCGCAGGACCCGGCTGCCCGCGAGGTGATCGAGCAAAAAGCCGAGCGCCTGTCCGCCCCCCTGCGCATCGGCCGTCAGGACTGGGAAAGCCGGCGCGAGGGGACGAGCCTGATCTATCAGGACGATCATGGGCTGATGGATCTGCCCTTGCCGAACCTGCCCGGGCCGCATCAGATCGTGAACGCTGGCACGGCGATTGCTGCGCTGCGCGAGCTTGGTTTTGGCCGTATCGAAGCCCGCGCCGCCGTGACCGAGGCCGAATGGCCGGCCCGCATGCAGCGCCTGCAGTACGGCCCGTTGATCGAGGCGGCGGGCTCGTGCGAGCTTTGGCTTGACGGTGGCCATAACCCGGCGGGCGGAGAGGCCGTGGCCGCGACCCTTGCCGCAATGTCGCGCAAGCCGACGCATCTGATCTGCGGGATGCTGAACACCAAGGATGTCGCAGGCTATATGCGCCCGCTTGCTGGTGTGGCGCAAAGCCTGACCGCCGTGACTATCCCGGGTGAGCCGAACACGCTGTCCGCAGAAGAAACCGCCGTGGCCGCTGCCTCGGTCGGTCTTTCGGCCGCGACCGCAGCGGATACGCTGACGGCGGTACAGCGGCTGGCGGTGGACCAGCCGGGTGCGCGTATCCTGATCTGCGGCTCGCTTTACCTTGCGGGGCAGGTGCTGCGCGAGAACGGCTAGGCGCGCCGCCCCCAATCGGCGTCGCGCATCTCGCGCAGGCGGCTTGCAGTACGCTCGAACTCAAAGGCACCTTCTCCCTCGGCGTAAAGCCGTTCGGGTTCGTCGGCTGCGCTGGCAATCAGCCGCACCCGGGCTTCGTACAGCGCGTCGATCAATGTGACAAAGCGCTTGGCCTCGTTATAGTTCGACTGCGACAGGCGCGGGATCGCGTCGATGAAAAGCAGATCCAGCGCCTCGGCGATGGCAAGGTAATCGCCCGGACCCAGCGGCTTGCCGCAAAGATCCCAGAAACTTGCGCGCGCCATGCGGCCGGTATGCTCGGGCAGTTCGACTTTGCGTCCCTTGACTTCAAGGATCAGCGGAGAGCTTGCCGCGCCACCGATCTCGGCCTGCCACAGCGCGTCCATCTGTTCGTGGGCTTCGGCATCGGCGGGGATGAACCAGACCTGCCCGCCCTCATCACGGTTCTGGCGGTGATCGGTGGCGCTGGCCAGCTCGACTACGTCAAGCCGATCGCGGATCAGCCCGATGAAGGGCAGGAAAAGCTGACGGTTCAGCCCGTTCTTGTACAGATCCTCGGGCACCCGGTTCGATGTTGTGACGACCGTGACCCCTTTGTCAAAAAGCACCTGAAACAGCCGCCCGACGATCATCGCATCCGCGATATCGGTGATCTGCATCTCATCAAAGCAAAGCAGCTGCGCGCTTTTCGCGACTTTCTCGGCTACCGGGCGAACGGTGTCCTGCTGTCCGGTCTTGCGCACCTCTTCCAGTGCTGCCTGGATCTCTTGCATGAATTCGTGAAAGTGCACCCGGCGTTTGGCCGTCAGGGGCGCGGCTTCCATAACCAGATCCATCAGCATGGACTTGCCGCGCCCAACCCCACCCCAAAGGTAAACCCCTTTGACCTGGCGGGCAGGCGCGGGGGGCGCGCTGCGCAACCGGGCAAACCAGCCGGTCTTGTGGGTGATGGGTTGTGGCGACTGGCCCAGTTCACGCACGACGCGGTCCAGCATCGGCAGAACGCCACGCTGGGCAGAGTCCGGTTCCAGTTGCCCCGCTGTAACGCGGGCCTCGTAAAGTTCGGATACGCTTACCATATCCGCCCCCTGCCAAAGAAAGGACCGGCCCGCAAGGGCCGGTTCCGGATTTCCTGTGAATTTTTCTAAGGTTCAGCGACCGCGGCGCTGGAAGGCGCCGCGCGGATCGGGTCCACCGCGGCCCAGCCAGTTCTGCGTGACCAATGCGATGTGGTTCACGATCTGCACGCGCTGTGTCTGGCCCCTGGCGTCTGCTGCATCGCCTGCCTGTCCGACAAGCGCGGGCAGTTCGGCCTTGATCGGCTGAGGCTCGGTCAAAGCGGCCCCGGTGCGGGCGTCAAAGACCTGAACGGTGTAGTGGATGTTATGCACGCCCGAGCTTTGCAGGTTCTCGCGCACCACCGGAGTGATGGCGTGGAACTGGCTTAGCGTTGCGACGATGCGGACCCGGTTCTTGCCGCGCAGGCCTGACGCACCCTTTTCGATACCTTCCTTGACGATGGCCGCGACCTGCGCGCGACGGTCTCCGGCCGGTTCCCCATGCCAGACGATATCGAAATCGGGGACATAGGTGTTCTGCTCGCTGGTGGTCAGGGTCTCGGGCACGGCGACCTCGACCGAGGCCACACGCCAGTTCGCGGTCTGAGCCGGATCTAGCTGTTCATAGGCGGTTTCCCAGGTGGTGGCGCAACCGGCAAGGCCGAACGCCAGACCCAGCGCCAGAATGGCGGGTTTCAACATGGGTGATCCTCATTGAGACGTGATTGATGAATCGCGGGTCGCATGCGCCAGCCTCCAGACATTGCGTCAAGGCCCTTTGGCATGACCCTGATCATACAATCAGTACGGATCAGAAAAGCGCCTCCCACAAAGGGCACCGCTTGCGCCGCCCTTTGGCCGGGGAAATTATTCCACGGCCTTCGTCAAGGATAATCCTGTATTTCCAGTACGCAAGCGATTCCTGCATGACTCGGAAAGGGGTTCAGCGCACCCTGCCTGGCAGTCAGTGTAGTCTTTCTTAGACGATGGACTGGTTGCGTGTCTCGGCCCGGATAAAAAGCGTGCCGATGGCCGCAAGCAGCAGCAGCGCAGCAAAGATGCCGATGGCGGTGCCAAAGTCGCGCACTGCAACATAACTCATGAGCGACGGCGCCAGGAGCCCGCCCACCCGGGCCACCGCGCTGGCAGTGCCCATGCCGGTGCCGCGCAGGCCGGTCGGATAAAGCTCGGGGGTATAGGCGTAAAGCGCACCCCATGTGCCAAGCAGCGCAAAGCTCATCAGCAGCAGCGACACTGCGACCAGCCAGGGGTTCCCCGCAACGGTGAACAGCAGGCAGCCCGCCGCGCTGAGCAGCAGGAATATCTGCAAGGTCGGCTTTCTGCCCCAGCTTTCGACGCCATGCGCCGCCAGCGCGTAACCCGGCAGCTGCGCCAGCGCCATCAGCACCAGAAAGCCGTAGCCACGCACAAAGCCAAAGCCGTCCTTGGCAAGCTCTGCCGGCAGCCAGACAAACACCCCGTAATAGGAGAGCGACACCAGAAACCACGCCGCAAAGATCCCAAGGCTGCGGTTGCGCAATTCGGGCCCAAAGAGCCGGGCCTCGACAGGGGCGGCGGCTGGTACGACAAGGCGGGTGTCAGAGGGCAGGGCGCGCGCGCCATTCGCGGTCAGGACACGGTTTACGACATCACGCGCCGCGATTTCGTCACCTTTGCGCAGCAGATACATAGGTGATTCCGGCACCCAGAGACGCAGCCAGATGCCGATCAGCGCCGGCAGGGCAGCGACGGCAAATATCCAGCGCCAGGGTTCGGCTGCGCCCGCCAGATGTGCGACCCATGCCGCCAGCGCGATGATGATGGTACCCACGGCCCAGAATCCCTCCAGCCAGACCAGCCAACGCCCCCGGTTCCGGGGTGGCAGGAACTCGGCCATCATCGCGTAATCGACGGGCAGGGTTCCCCCGACCGCCATGCCGGTCAGAAAGCGCAGCAGCATCAGCGACCAGAAATCGGGGGCAAAGACCGAGGCGAGGCCAAAGACCGCGTCGCATCCGACGGTCAGCAAAAGCACGTTGCGCCGCCCGATACGGTCCGCGATGCGCCCAAACAGCGTCGCACCCGCGAACATGCCCAGAAAGAACAGCGTACCCGTTTGCAGCGCCTGCGGCACGGTCAGGCCAAAGCTTGCCGCGATCGAGGCGACGGTAAAGCCGATGGCGATGACCTGCATAGCGTCAGCTGCCCAGACCAGCCCAAAAATCCCCAGCAGGCGTTGTTGAAAACGGCCCGCGCCGCCCTGGCTCAGAGCTTCGTCAAGGGTCAGGTTCATGACCGGCCTCCGCTATTTTCGATGGGAAAGTGTTGCGACATGGGCCGCGATGTCCATAGAAAAACGCCCTTGCGCGGGCGGTTTGGCGCAAGGTGATGCGTTTTGCTGACGCCCCTGACAGAGAGCGGTCAGGCACCCTCTTCGGCGGTCATGCTGCGGTTCTGGCGCCACAGATCGGGGGTCGTGCCCTCGGTCTCACGAAAGACGCGGATCAGGTGCGACGCGTCGCAGAAGCCGGTTTCTTCGGCGATCCGGGTAACGGTGCGGTCGGTGCGCGCCAGCAGCATCCGCGCCTGTGCGAGCCGGATGCGGATCGAGGCATCGGCGGGCGGGATGCCTAGATCGGCGTTGAAATGCCGTTCCAGCTTTCGCCGCCCGACGCCCAGATCGCGGGCAATGCGGGCAATGGGCAGTGGGGCATGCAGGTTTTGCTGCATCGCCAGCAGAGCACGGCGAACAAGGGGGTCGTGGGCGTTCAGCTCCAGTGGCAGGCCGGGCTGGGGGCGGTCGCCCTCCATCGGTTCGTCGATCATCAGGATCGACAGTGCCTTGCGTGCTGCCGCGCGGCCAAGGTGACGGTCGACCAGAAAGGCCGCCAGATGCGCGGCGCTGACCCCGCCCGAGCAGGACAGCCGGTCGCGGTCCACGACAAAGATCTGATCCGAGACCGGGCGCATTTTTTCGAATTCGGCCAGAAAGTCCTGATGATGGAACCAGCTGACGCAGCAGCGATAGCCGTCCATCAGCCCGATGCGGGCCAAGGCAAAGACGCCTGTACAAAGCCCGCCAAGCGCGACCCGTGCCGCAGCGGCCCGGCGAAGGAAGGTGACCTGTTCAGGCGACAGGCCGGGGCCTCCGTCGATAAGCCCGCCCACGGTGACGATATAGTCAAAGCGGGCCGGATCGCCCAACCGCTCATCAGGTTCGATGCGCATGCCGCACGAGGACTGCACCGGTGCCATGTCGGGCGACAGCACCCGCCAGCGGCAGCGGATCGGGCGCGAACCATCGCCGTCGTCTGCTGCCAGCCGCAGCACGTCCACGAAGGTTGCAAAGGCTGACAGCGTAAAGCGCGGCGTCAGCAGAAAGCCGATGCGCAGCCGGGGCTGGTTGGGATCAGGCGAAGAGGCATGTTCAGACATTGACGTGATTCACCAATAGATGACGTCGCAATCATGCCATATTTTATTTATTTAGGAAGAGCCGCCGCGCGATCAGGCGAAAGGCGGAAAAAGGACCGGCAGCCACGGGGTTGCCGGTCCGGGTTCGCGCTTACAGCGGATGATCGCCCGTGGCGTCGATCACGCGCGTGGGCAGCCCCAGCTCGCCCAGCAGTTCAAGGAAGGGACGGGCGGGCATGTCTTCGACGTTGACCATCTTTTTCACATCCCAGATGCCGCGCGCGACAAGGATGGCCGCCGCGACCGGCGGCACACCCGCCGTGTAGCTGATGCCCTGGCTGCCCACCTCGTTATAGGCGTCCTTGTGGTCGGCGACGTTGTAGATGAACACCTCGCCCGGCTTGCCGTTCAGCGTGCCCTTGACCAGATCGCCGATGCAGGTCTTGCCTTCGTAATCGGGCGCAAGGCTCGCCGGGTCGGGCAGCACGGCCTTGACCACTTTCAGTGGCACGACCTCAAGTCCTTCGGCAGTTTTGACCGGCTGTTCGGATAGCAGTCCAAGGTTCTTCAGCACGGTGAAGACGTTGATGTAATGATCGCCAAAGCCCATCCAGAAGCGGACATCCGCCTGGGGATAACGCGCGGAAAGGCTGTGTACCTCGTCATGGCCTGACAGATAGGCGGTGCGCTTGCCGACCACCGGCAGATCCCATTCGCGGCCGACCTCGAACATCTTGTTCTGACGCCATTCGCCGCCCTGCCACGAATAGACCGTGCCGGTGAATTCGCGGAAGTTGATCTCGGGGTCAAAGTTCGTGGCGAAATAGCGGCCATGCGAACCGGCGTTGATGTCCACGATGTCGATCGAGTCGATTTTGTCGAAATATTCATCCTCGGCGAGGCGCGCATAGGCGTTGACCACACCCGGGTCAAAGCCCGCGCCCAGAATGGCGGTGACCCCGGCCTTTTCGCAATCTTCGCGGCGCTTCCATTCGTAGTTGGCATACCAAGGCGGCGTTTCGCAGATCTTGGCCGGGTCTTCGTGAATGGCGGTGTCGAGATAGGCTGCACCGGTCTCGATACAGCCCTGCAATACCGTCATGTTGATAAAGGCCGAGCCGACGTTGATGACGATTCCCGCGTCGATCTTGCGGATCAGATCGGCGACAGCCTTGCTGTCCATGGCGTCAAGCCCATGGGCGGTGAATTCGACCTCATGGCCCTTTTCACGAATGCTCGCGATGATCTTATCGGCCTTGGAAGGTGTTCGGCTGGCAATATGCAGCGTTCCGAATTCCTTGGCATTCTGCGCCACCTTATGCGCGACCACCTGGGCGACGCCGCCGGCGCCGATGATGAGCACGTTCTTGGCCAATTCAGTCTCCTTTTCGGGGCTGGGAAAGGGGATGGCTTGCGCCTGATCAGGACAGGCTGGCTTTGTAATCGTCGTAAGAGAACCGGCGAACCTCGCGGATCGTTCCGTTCTCGTCGCGAATGGCGATTGCGGGCATTGCGACGCCGTTGAACCAGTTCTTTTTAACCATGGTATAGCCGCCTGCGTCTGCGATGCTGATCCGATCGCCGACCTTCAGCGGCTCGGCAAAGCGGCCCTCGCCAAAGATATCGCCTGCAAGGCAGGTCTTGCCTGCGATCTGATAGACATGCGCGCCGTCCTGCGGCAGTTTCGCTGTTTCGCGGTAAATCAGCAGGTCGAGCATATGCGCCTCGATGCTGCTGTCCACGATGGCGACGTCCTTGCCGTTGTGGATCAGGTCAAGCACAGTCACCTCAAGCGAGGTCGAACGGGTGATGCTGGCCTCGCCCGGTTCAAGATAGACCTGCACGCCGAATCGCTGCGAAAAGGCCTTCAGCCGGTCGGCCAGCCGGTCCAGCGGATAGCCTTCGCCGGTAAAATGGATGCCGCCGCCAAGGCTGACCCAGTCAAGCTTTTCCAGGAAGGCGCCGAATTCGCTTTCGATCCGGCCAAGCTGGGCGTCAAAGAGGTCGAAATCGCCGTTTTCGCAATTATAGTGGATCATCACGCCGCTGATGCGGTCCAGCGCCTGTTCAAGCCGGCCAAGATCCCATTCTCCAAGGCGGGAAAAGGGGCGTGCCGGATCGGCCAGATCAAAGCCCGAGGTCGAAAAGCGCGGATTCAGCCGCAGCCCCATGGTGATGCCGCGTTCAGCCGCTTTGGCCCCAAAACGGTCAAGCTGGCCCAGGCTGTTAAAGATGATCTTGTCGGCGTAACCCAGCGCCTCGTCGATTTCGTGATCGGCCCAGGCGACTGAATAGGCATGGGTTTCCTTGCCGAATTCCTCATGGCCAAGCCGCAGCTCGAACAGGCTGGACGAGGTGGTGCCGTCCATGAACTCGCGCATAAAGTCGAAGGCCGACCAGGTTGCAAAGCATTTCAGCGCCAGCAGGCATTTCGCACCCGAGCGTTCACGCAGGCGCTGGATGCGCTCCATGTTCACGCGCAGCCGGGCGAGGTCGATCACGTAATAGGGGGTCTGCAGATCGGACATGGCGCTGGTCCTCTGGGTCTGGCGACCGTGAAAGCTGAAACGAAGGGCTCATTTAGGGCCACGCGCCGCATTTCGCAAGAAAGCGTGACGGCCGCGTGACGACAGATCAGCGCAATCGGACCGGCTGGCCGGTGCGCACCGATTCATCAGCCGCCAGACAGACGGCCAGCGACGAGACTGCGTCCTGCATGTGACGCGACAGATCCATGTCCTCGGCGATGGCGCGGGCCATGAAAGCGGCCTCGGCATCGCAAAGCTCTTGATGGCCCGGCTCTCCCTGCATCGAGATATCCTGATCAGGTTCGCCGACCCGGTGCAGGCGCAGGGTCGAGGTGCGGGTGTGGGTGTCGATATCGTCCGAACGCGCATCTTCGGGCATGCGGATGCTGACCGCGCCGCGCGGGCTGACCACATCTTTTACGAAAAATGCGGTATCGGACATCATCGGCCCCCAGCCGGCCTCATACCAGCCAAGCGAGCCGTCCTCGAACAGCACCTGGAAATGGCCATAGTTATACATGTCCGGCCCGATTTCGTCCGAGAGGCGGAGCCCCATGCCGCGGACCTCAACCGGCGCGGCATCGGTGATCTGGCACATGACATCGACATAATGTACGCCGCAATCAACGATGGGCGGTGTCGTGTGCATCAACGCCTTGTGCACCTGCCAGGTGGGACCCGAACTTTGCTGGTTCAGGTTCAGGCGGAACACATAGGGGCCGCCAAGTGCCCGTGCCTCGGTGATCAGGCGCTGCCAGCTGGGATGGTGGCGCAGGATATATCCGACGACCAGTTTGCGCCCGGTTTCTTGCGCGCATTCGACGACGCGGCGGGCATCCTCGACCGTGGTGGCCAGCGGCTTTTCGACAAAGACATGCGCCCCGGCCCGCAGCGCGGCCAGCGCATATTCGGCATGGCTGTCGGAATAGGTGGCGACGACCACGACATCCGGCCGCAGGCGCCGCAGCGCTTCGTGATAATCCTGGCTTTGCGGAATGGCGGCCAGTTCCGGCGGCAGTTCGACCGGAGAGCGGTTGACGAGGCCGACGATCTCGGCCCCCGGCTGCTTCAGCCACGCAACCGCATGGCTGCGTCCCATATTGCCCAGACCTGCGACCAGAACCCGCATGGCTTAGTCGTCCACGATCGAGAGGATCTTGGGCAGGGCGGGGCAGGGCAAGAGCTGGTTGCGTGCCACATCCGCCAGCGTATGGTTGTGCAGGAACACATAGACATGTGCCGACAGGCTTTCCCACAGCCGGTTCGACAACGTCTGCGCCCGCGAGCCCGAGACGCCGCCCGACACGCCCGCCCCGACATGCAGTGCGCTGACGGTTTCGTCCACCGCTTCCAGCACATCGGCGACGCGGATGGTTTCAGGCGCTCGGGCCAGACGATAGCCGCCGCCGGGGCCGCGCACGGAATCGACCAGGCCCGCGCGGCGCAGGCGTACAAACAGCTGCTCAAGGTAGGGCAGCGAGATGTCCTGACGACGCGAGATTTCCGCCAGCGAGGTCAGATCATCGCCCTGGGCTGTGGCCAGGTCGACCAAGGCGACCATTGCATAACGCCCCTTGGTGGATAGTTTCATCTTGCATCTCCTCCTGGCGCAAACGGATTGACGAGGCGCTAACCAAAGGCTAATCGGCCACCGCCGTCTTTGAATGCGTCTTGCCTATGACGGGCGCGCTTCCCAGATTGACGATCTAGAGCCGCGCCGCCACAGGGTCAAGAAACCCGAGTTTCAAAGGAAGCCCATGCCTGAACTGATTTTCCCCGGTCCCGAAGGTCGTCTTGAGGGGCGCTATCACGCGCAACCCAATCCTGATGCCCCCATCGCCATCGTTCTGCACCCGCATCCGCAATATGGCGGGACGATGAACAACAGGGTTGTTTATAACCTTCACTATGCCTTCCATCGCATGGGCTTTACCGTCATGCGGTTCAACTTCCGCGGCGTCGGCCGCAGCCAGGGAGAATTCGATCAGGGCGTCGGCGAGCTGTCGGACGCGGCGGCCGCGCTGGACTATCTGCAGGCAATGAACCCGAACTCCAAGCACTGCTGGGTCGCGGGCTTCAGCTTTGGCGCCTGGATCGGCATGCAGCTGCTGATGCGCCGGCCCGAGATCACCGGCTTTATCTCGGTCGCGCCGCCCGCGAACATGTATGATTTTTCGTTCCTTGCGCCTTGTCCGTCCTCGGGGCTGATCATCAACGGTACTGTTGACCGCGTCGCTCCGCCCAAGGATGTTCACGCGCTGGTCGGCAAGCTGCGCGAGCAAAAGGGCATCACCATCACCCATGAGGAAATCGAGGGCGCGGACCACTTCTTCCGCGATGACGAAGTCCACATGAAGCCGATGATCGAGACGGTTCAGGCCTATGTCCGCCGCCGTCTGACTGAAACCACGCGCTGACACTTGCGGGGCCGGGCTGCTGGTCCCGGCCTTCGCCGCCACCGGAGGCTTTGCACATGTCCGATCTGACCCGGCGTTTTGCCTTTCTGGTCGAGGCTGACCGCCTGAAATCGGTCGAGCGGGCGAATGTGCTGATGAACCTGTCGCGGCCCGAGAACAGCGCCGAGCACAGCTGGCATGTCGCGCTGTACGGGTTGGTCTTTGGCGCCTCGGATCGCGCCATCGCAATGCTTTTGCTGCATGATCTGGTCGAGATCGACACCGGCGATCATCCAATCCATCTGGCCCATGACGCTGCCGCCGTTCATGCCGCAGAAGACGCTGCGGCGCGCCGGCTTTTCGGCATGTTCCCGGGTGGCGAGGACGCACTGGCGCTGTGGCGTGAATTCGAGGCGGGCGAAAGTACGGATGCCCGCATGGCCAAGCGGATGGATCATGTCCAGCCGCTGTTTCAGGTACTTTGCGCGCCTCGGCCCTTGCCCGATCACGTCACCATCGTTCGTGACAATATGGCTTCGGGTCGCGCCAAAAGGCTGTGGACCGAATGGCCCGAAGTGATGGCTGCGGCCGGGGCCATGCTGGCCGGGCAGACACCCGGGGGTGAGCTTGCCCAACGTCTGAATTTTCTGGCCGAGGCTGACCGGCTGAAATCGGTCCTGCGGGCCAGCCTGCTTTGCGATGCCTCGCGACGTGAAAACAGCGCCGAACATAGCTGGCACCTGGCACTTTATGCGCTGGTCATGGCGGCACATGCCGGGCCGGGGGTCGATATCGGCCGGGTGATCCGCATGCTTTTGCTGCATGATCTGGTCGAGATCGACACAGGCGACGTGCCAATCCACTCGCAAAACGGCCAGGCACATCACAGCGAGGCGCAGCTTGCTGCCGAAGAGGCGGCCGCCCGACGCATCTTTGGTCTTTTGCCCGAGGCTCAGGGGCGCGAGCTGCATGCCCTCTGGGCTGAGTTCGAGGCCAATGAGACCCCGGATGCGGTCTTTGCCAAATCGCTCGACCGGGCTCAGCCGGTGATGCAGAACATCGCGTCAGGTGGCGGGACCTGGGCTGAATACCGCGTGACCTATACCCAACTGGTCGAACGCGTGGGTCAGCGCATCGACCGCGGCGCGCCCGCGCTGTGGTCATGGCTGAGCGAAAGCGCGCGGGTCTATTTCGGGGTCTGAAACCTGTTCGCCCCGATCTGTATGCAATCGCATACCGGGCTTTCCTTTCGTCAGGAATGCGGCTATAGGGCTGCGAGCCGAATCCTAATCGAAGGGACCACCCATGTCGAAGATCAAGGTAGAGAACCCCGTCGTCGAGCTTGACGGCGACGAGATGACCCGGATCATCTGGGACTTCATCAAGAAGAAGCTGATCCTTCCCTATCTGGACATCGACCTGAAATATTACGACCTTGGCATCGAAGAGCGTGACCGTACCGAGGATCAGATCACTGTTGATGCGGCCGAGGCGATCAAGAAATACGGCGTTGGCGTGAAATGCGCCACCATCACGCCGGATGAGGCACGCGTTCAGGAATTCGGCCTGAAAAAGATGTGGAAATCGCCGAACGGCACTATCCGCAACATCCTGGGTGGGGTGATCTTCCGCGAACCGATCATCTGCCGCAACGTGCCGCGTCTGGTGCCCGGCTGGACCCAGCCCATCGTCGTCGGCCGTCACGCCTTTGGCGATCAGTACAAGGCGACCGACTTCCGCTTCCCGGGCAAGGGCAAGCTTACGATCAAATTCGTCGGCGATGACGGCGAGGTGATCGAGCATGAGGTTTATCAGGCGTCCGGCGCCGGCGTCGCCATGGCGATGTACAACCTTGACCAGTCGATCATCGACTTTGCCCGCGCCTCGATGAACTACGGTCTGAACCGTGGCTACCCGGTCTATCTGTCGACCAAGAACACCATCCTGAAAGCCTATGACGGCCGCTTCAAGGACCTGTTCCAAAAGGTCTATGAGGAAGAGTTTGAAGCCGAGTTCAAGAAAAAGGGCATCCATTACGAACACCGTCTGATCGACGACATGGTCGCCTCGGCGATGAAATGGTCGGGCGGTTATGTCTGGGCCTGCAAGAACTACGATGGTGACGTGCAGTCCGACACCGTCGCGCAAGGTTTCGGCAGCCTTGGCCTGATGACCTCGGTCCTGATGACCCCGGATGGGAAGATCGTGGAATCCGAAGCTGCTCATGGTACCGTGACCCGGCACTATCGCGAGCATCAGAAGGGTAACCAGACCTCGACCAACTCGATTGCTTCGATCTTTGCCTGGACCGGCGGTCTGAAGCATCGCGCCAAGCTCGACAACAACGAGGCGCTGATGAACTTTGCCAGGACGCTGGAGAAGGTTACCGTCCAGACCGTCGAGGATGGTTTCATGACCAAGGACCTCGCCCTGCTGGTCGGTCCGGACCAAAAATGGCTGACCACCATGGGTTACCTGGAAAAGGTCGACGAATATCTGAACAAGGCGCTGGCGGGCTGATCCGTCGGACATGGGGAAAGGGCCGGGTTGATGCCGGCCCTTTTTCTTTGGCGGCGCGCCTTGTTGCGAAGAAGTTTCCCGATTTGGCGCGAAGCAGCTTAACAGTCGCTCCGGCTTGGCGTATGGGAGGGGCGAGGCATTATCCCGGAGGCCCGCCATGAAAGCTGCCGTCATCACCTTTCCCGGATCGAACTGCGACCGTGACCTTGCCGTCGCGCTGGAACAGGCAGGGGCCAAGGTGACACGGGTCTGGCACAAGGACGAGGCGCTGCCCGGGGGCATTGATCTGGTCGCCGTGCCCGGCGGCTTTTCGTTCGGGGACTACCTTCGCTGCGGCGCCATTGCAGCGCATTCGCCCATCGCCAATGCGGTCCGTACCCATGCGGCGCGCGGCGGCTATGTGCTGGGTATCTGCAACGGCTTTCAGGTCCTGACTGAACTGAACCTTCTGCCCGGTGCACTGATGCGCAATGCCGGGCTGCGCTTTATCTGCCGCGAGGTTGAGCTGAAGGTAGCAACCGCGCAAAGCCCCTTTACCTCGGCCTATGCGGCGGGGACGGCTATCCGCCTGCCGGTTGCGCATCACGACGGCAATTATCAGATTGATGCCGAAGGGCTTGCCGTGTTGAAGGATCAGGACCGTATCGCCTTTACCTATGCGCCGGGCATCAACGGCTCGGTCGCCGATATCGCCGGTGTGCTGTCGGAAAATCGCCGGGTGCTGGGCATGATGCCGCACCCCGAACGTGCTGTTGACGCGACCCATGGCGGTACGGACGGGGCAGGGCTGTTTGCCTCGCTGATGCGTGAGCTGGTCGCAGCCTGACTTGAGCCGCGATCCTTCGCGCACTAGACTGCACCGGTCCCGGAAGGGGGCGGTCTCGGAGGCGCATGCAAGAGGATGACGAATCCACCAGATACCCGGAAGGCAGGTCAAGCCTGACCAGTCGCTGGGGTCTGCGCGGCGTCATTGCCGTACTGCTGATCGTCGCTGCGGCAACGGTCTGGTTTACTAACGCCTGGCTGACGGCAAGATTTTCCGAAACCACCCGGGTCCGGACCGAACTGCGCTCGGCCCTGTATATCGGCAACCTTCTGTCGGAATTGCAGCGTACCTCGGTGGTGCCGCTATTGCTGGCGCGCGACCCTGCGCTGATCTCGGCCCTGTCGGGCAATGATTTCTCGGGCACCTCGGCGCGGCTGATCTCGGCGCAAAAGGAAATCGCGGCTGCTTCGATCAAGCTGCTGGATGCTTCGGGCCGGGTGGTCGGCTCAACCGACCGCAACCTGATCGGCACGAATTACGTGCAGGAGCCGTTCTTTGTCGAGGCGCTGCGTTCAAAGGATACGGTGTTTACCGTCTCATCCTCGCCGCAGGGGGCCTATGAATTCACTTACTCCCGTACGGTCGTTGCTGATGGGCGAACGCTGGGCGTTGTGGTCGTTGGGGCGGATCTGACCCGGCTGGTGCGGTCCTGGGCAGGGATCTCGGACGCGATTGCTGTTACCGACAGTGAGGGGCAGATTATCCTGTCCACTGAGCCGCGCTGGCGCGGGCTGACACTGCCCGAGGCGCTGGCGGTACGCTCGGCCCCTTCGGCAATCGCGCGGGCTTTTCAGGTCACGGCGGATTGGGCCGCACCCCCGGCCGATGCCTATGTCAAAGGACGTGCGGTGATGCAGGCCGAGACCCGCATCCCCTTCCGCGGCTGGAAGATGATCGCCTTTACCACCTATGAATCGGTGCGCGAGCGGGTGAACGCGGTGCTGGCTATGGTGATCATGGGTTTTGCCATCCTGCTGGCGGCGGTCTTTTACCTGTTCTCGCGTCGGGCGCGGGTGGAATCGGCGGCATGGATGCGCGAATCGGCCGATCTGCGGGCGCTGAACGCGCGGCTGACCCGCGAGATTGCCGAACGTGAGCGCATGCAACGCGAGCTGCGCGTCGCCGAACAGACCGTGCAACAGTCAAGCAAACTGGCCGCCCTGGGCGAGATGTCGGCGGGGGTCAGCCATGAGCTGAACCAGCCCCTTGCCGCGATGAAGACCTATCTGGCTGGCGCGCGCCTGTTGTTGCAGCGCGGCCGGGCCGAAGAGGCGCTGTCTAGCTTTCAGCGGATCGACGATCTGGTCGAGCGTATGGGCGCCATCACGCGCCAGCTGAAATCCTTTGCACGCAAGGGCGGCGAGGCGTTTGAGCCGGTCGATTTGCGCGTTGCGCTATCCGGCGCGCTGGTGATGATGGAGCCGCAGCTGCGTTCCCGCACCATTCGGTTGCAGCGCAATATCCCGCGTTATCCGGTAATGGTCTATTGCGACCGCATCCGGCTTGAGCAGATCATCATCAACTTGCTGCGCAACGCCGTCGATGCGATCAAGGACGTTCGCGACCCGGCAATCGAGATCACCGTCAGCTCGGGCTCTCACGCATTCTTGTCCGTACGCGACAATGGGCCGGGTGTATCGGATCTGGAAAATCTGTTTGAACCATTTTTTACCACAAAAAAGCCCGGAGAGGGAACCGGGCTGGGTCTGGCGATTTCTTCTGGGATTGCCGCTGATTTCGGAGGGCGTCTGACAGCGCATAACGCCTCGGACGAAGGGGGAAGCGGCGCCGTATTCGAATTAGAGCTGCCGCTGCACGATCCCGGCCAGCAACCGGGAAAGCAGCAACTGGCGGCAGAATGATAAAAATGAGGTAAGGGCCCATGAGCCGCACGTTGAAGATAGCCGTTGTCGATGACGAACCCGACATGCGTGAATCGATCAGTCAGTGGCTGGCGCTGTCAGGCTTTGACACCGAAACCTTTGCCAGCGCCGATGAGGCGCTGAAGATGATCGGCGCCGACTGGCCGGGGGTCGTGATCTCGGATATCCGCATGCCGGGCATGGACGGAATGGCTTTCCTCAAACGCCTGATGAATATAGATTCCGGTCTGCCGGTCATCGTCATCACCGGCCATGGCGATGTGCCGATGGCGGTTGAGGCGATGCGCATCGGCGCCATGGACTTCATGGAAAAGCCCTTCAACCCCGAGCGCCTGACCGAGCTGGTCAAGAAAGCGACGCAGGCGCGTCGTATGACGCTGGACAACCGTGCCCTGCGCCGTGACCTGTCCGAAGGCCAGCAGGTCATGTCCAAGCTGATCGGCACCAGCCCGGTCATGGACCGCCTGCGCGAGGATATCCTTGATCTGGGGCAGGCCGACGGCCATGTGCTGATCGACGGCGAGACCGGCACCGGCAAGACGCTGGTTGCTCATGCGCTGCATGCCGTGGGGCCGCGCGCGTCCAAGAAATTCGTGCCGATTTCCTGCGCTGCCTATAATGACGAGATTCTGGCGGCAAAGCTGTTCGGCCCCGTTGAAAGTGGCCTGCCCGCAGTTGAAGAGGCGCGCGGCGGCACCCTGTGCCTTGAAGATATCGAGGCGCTGTCGGACCCGCTGCAGGCCCGGCTTTTGGCCTTTATCGCCGATCAGGGCACCCCGGCCGAGACGCGGATCATCGCCATTTCGAATGCGCGTGGCGAAGGGCGTCGGGCCGAGGATTCGCTGCGTCCCGACCTGTTCTACCGGCTGACCGCGCTTAAGATCACCTTGCCGCCGCTGCGTTCGCGAGGCGAGGATATCCTTGCGCTCTTTACCCGCATGACCGAACAATTTGCCGAGGAATACGGTTGCGAGCCGCCGCAGGTCACCGCGCAAGAGGCGGCGCAGCTTTTGCAGGCTCCATGGCCGGGCAACGTGCGTCAGCTTATCAATGTCGCTGAGCGTGCCGTTCTGCAAAACCGCCGTGGTTCGGGGTCGATCGCCTCGCTCTTGATGGCGGATGGTGAGGATATGCAGCAGGCCACCACGACCGAGGGCAAGCCGCTGAAAGAATATGTCGAAAGCTTTGAAAAAATGCTGATCGACAACACCATGCGCCGTCACAAGGGCAGCATTGCCGCAGTCATGGACGAACTGTGCCTGCCGCGTCGTACGCTGAACGAAAAGATGGCGAAATACGGGCTGAGCCGCAGCGATTACCTCTAGGCGGGCCCGGCTGTCCGGGCGGCTGGATCTGTCCTGAGCAGGGCAGGGCGCCGCCCATTCGGGGGCCAAACGGGGCCTGGGCCAAAAACAGATTGTATCTGCGTGCCCTTCCCCGCTATCTTGCCCCTGTAGGGCGGGGCGCCTTCAATTTACGGACGCCCCCTCTTGCCAGTTTCGCAGCGCGCCAGCCAGCCGCGACACGTATGACGTGCCGGTGGTGTCCCGCGCGGGAAAATCTGCCCATGCCCTGTCGGGCCTCTGGGCAATCGTGATCGCCGCCCTTTAGCCGCGCAAGCGGCAAGGGGCCAAGAAAGGTAAACAGACGCGATGGATCGCGCAGCGCAGCTTGATCGGCAACGGTGGCAGGGGAAAACCCTGACCGCCGCGATTGCTGCTGGCCGCGCGGCTTTCGCCGTCCCCTCATACAGCAGCCGGGTCTTGCCCCCGCCTTTGGGCGGGTTGGTCCGGCTGTCCGAAAGACGGAAACATGTCAAAGAAAATGCTGATCGACGCCACGCATCCCGAAGAGACTCGGGTTGTCGTGGTCGATGGGACCAAGGTCGAAGAATTTGATTTCGAGACAGTCAACAAGCGACAGATAACCGGCAATATCTATCTGGCCAAGGTCACGCGGGTCGAACCCTCGTTGCAGGCGGCCTTTGTGGATTACGGCGGCAACCGCCACGGCTTTCTCGCCTTTGCCGAGATCCATCCCGATTATTACCAGATCCCCGCTGCCGACCGGCAGGCGCTTCTGGAAGAGGAGCGTCAGGCCGCCGTGGCCGACTCTGATGAGGGCGAAAAGCCCCGCCGCAATGGCCGTCGCCGCAAATCCGCCAAACCAGCCGCTACCGGGAATGGCGATGCTGTGCAGGTCTCGGAAGAGATCGCCGGCATGACCGTGCTGGACCCGTCGGAGGGTGAAACCGTTCTGGTCGAAGAACTGCCGACGAGCGGTGACGCCGGCGACGAGCCCGCCGAGACGGCCGAACCCGCCGAGACGGCCGAACCCGCCGAGACGGCCGAACCCGCCGAGACGGCCGAACCCGCCGAGGAAAACGCGTCCGAGCACAGCGATGAGGATGATGGTATCGAATCCGTCGCCGAAGAGGACGTGGCCGAGGAAATCCGGGCCCCCAAAAAGCCGCGCGCCCGCCGCTATAAGATCCAGGAGGTGATCAAGGTCCGGCAGATCATGCTGGTCCAGGTCGTCAAGGAAGAGCGTGGCAACAAGGGTGCTGCGCTGACCACTTATCTGTCGCTGGCCGGTCGCTATTGTGTCCTGATGCCGAATACCGCGCGTGGTGGCGGGATCAGCCGCAAAATCACCAATGCTGCCGACCGCAAGAAGCTTAAGGAAATCGCCTCGGAACTGGCGGTTCCAGAGGGGGCGGGCCTCATCATCCGCACCGCTGGCAGCCAGCGCACCCGCACCGAGATCCGGCGGGACTATGAATATCTGATGCGCCTGTGGGAGCAGATCCGTGATCTGACCTTCAAGTCCATCGCGCCCGCCCCGATCTATGAGGAAGGCGACCTTATCAAGCGCACGATCCGCGATCTTTATAGCAAAGAGATCGACGAGGTTCTGGTCGAGGGCGAGCGTGGCTATCGCACGGCCAAGGACTTCATGAAGATGATCATGCCGTCCCACGCCAAGAACGTGAAGCATTACAGCGATCCGATGCCGCTTTATGCGCGCTATCAGGTCGAAAGCTATCTGGCTGGCATGTTCAACCCGGTCGTGCAGCTGAAATCGGGTGGCTATATCGTCATCGGCGTGACCGAGGCGCTGGTCGCCATCGACGTGAACTCGGGCCGCGCCACCAAGGAAGGCTCGATCGAGGAAACCGCGCTCAAGACGAACCTTGAGGCTGCCGAGGAAATCGCGCGGCAACTGCGGTTGCGCGACCTTGCCGGTCTGATCGTCATCGACTTCATCGACATGGAAGAGCGTAAGAACAACGCTGCGGTCGAGAAGCGTTTCAAGGAACGGCTCAAGACCGACCGGGCGCGCATTCAGGTCGGGCGCATCTCGGGCTTTGGTCTGCTTGAGATGTCGCGCCAGCGCCTGCGGCCAGGCATGCTGGAATCGACCACGCAGCCCTGTCCGCACTGCCATGGCACCGGTCTGATCCGCTCGGACGACAGTCTGGCGCTGACCATCCTGCGTGCCATTGAGGAAGAGGGTACCCGTAAGCGTTCGCGCGAAGTGCTGGTCAAGGCACCCGTCGCTGTGGCGAACTTCCTGATGAACGCCAAGCGCGAACATATCGCCGGGATCGAGGCACGTTATGGCCTGTCCGTGCGGGTCGAGGCTGACCCGACGCTGATCTCGCCCGATTACGCGCTTGAGAAATTCAAGACCGCAACCCGCAACCTGCCTGAGGTGGTGACGCCTGTTGTCTCGGTCGATGCGCGGCTGATGGCGCAGATCGACGGCGAAGAGCCCGCCGAGGAAGCGGAAACCGAAGAGGATGCCACCGAAGAGCGCGTCGATGATGCGCGGGCCGAAAATGGGGATGGCGATGCGGCTGGCAAGCGCCGCCGCCGCCGCCGCCGTCGCCGGGGTGGCCGCAATGGTGAAGGTGATGCCCATCACGGTGAGGACGGGGCTGATGACGCCTTGGCCGAGGGTGAAGATGAGGCCGAGGCAGAGGTGACCGCCGAAGCGCCGGACGTGGCGGAACCTGAGCCCGAGGTGGTCGCTGAACCCGCCCCTGTTGCTGAGGCCGAGGAGGAAGCCAAGCCCCGTCGCCGCACTCGTGCCCGCCGTCGCAAGGCTGACGAACCTGCCGAGGCTGAGGCAGCCGAGGTTGTCGCCTCTGCTGATCCGGTCACCGCCGCGCCTGCGGAAGAGGCCGTGGCCGAGGGCGCGCCAGCCGGGACTGTCGATCAGGCAGAGCCTGCTGTCGAACCAGTCGAGGCTGTCGAGCCGGAGCCCACGATAGCTGATGAGCCGGTAAACGAGGTAACCGATGTCGAGGCCCAGCCTGAACCAGCGCTGGTCGAAGAGGTTGTCACGGCAAAACCTGAACCCGCGCCCGCACCCGCTGTCGAGGAAGCGTCCCGGCCCAAGCGTCGCGGCTGGTGGTCGATGGGCTGATCTGTCGCAGCTTTCCACGAAAGCGTGAGGGGCGCGGGGCTTTCCCGCGCCCTCTTCATAAGCCAAGGTACCGGGCATGTTGGGAATCGAGCTTGCAGATGCTGCCTTCTTGCCTGCCGCGACGGTTGCGTTGCTGGCTGGTATCCTGTCCTTTTTGTCGCCCTGCGTGCTGCCGATCGTGCCGCCTTATCTGGCCTATATGACCGGGGTCGGTGTTGGCGGGCTAAAATCGGGCGAGCGCAGCGCGGTCGTGCCGGCGCTGTTCTTTGTTCTTGGGCTCTCTACTGTTTTCCTGCTGATGGGCATGGCGGCATCGGCCTTTGGGCGGATGTTCCTGCAATGGCAGGACCTGCTGGCGCGTGGCGCTGGTGTGGTGGTGATCCTGCTTGGCCTGCATTTCCTGCATGTCCTGCGCATTCCCTTTCTTGATACCGAGGCAAGGATTGATGCGAAAGAGCAGGGCGGCAGCGCACTTGGTGCCTATGTGCTGGGGCTGGCCTTTGCCTTTGGCTGGACACCTTGTATCGGACCGCAGCTTGGCATGATCCTGTCCCTGGCCGCGACCGGCGGGGCGATGGGCAAGGGAACGGCGCTGCTGGCGATCTATGCTTTAGGGCTGGGCATTCCCTTTCTGCTTTCGGCCATTTTCATCAACCGTGCCATCGGCCTGATGAATCGGATCAAGCCGCATCTGAAGCTGATCGAGCGTATTATGGGCGGGCTTCTGGTCGTGGTCGGTATCGCGCTGCTGACTGGTGCATTCCCTGCGTTTGCCTATTGGCTGCTTGAAACTTTTCCTTGGCTGGCGGGGCTGGGTTAATCCCAGTTCGGCGGCCGTTTTTCCAGAAAAGCCTGAATGCCTTCGGCTGTGTCGGGCCGTAGCAGGTTTTCGCAGATCACTGCGCCGGTGGTCGCGTAAGCTTCTGCAAGGCCGAGGTTGCGCTGAGCGTGAAAGGCGCGTTTGCCCATCCGCACCGCTGCGGGCAGTTTGGCGGCGATTTGCTGCGCCAGCGCCATAGCCTCTGCCCCAAGCTCTGCGGTCGGAGTCACCCGGTTTACCAACCCCAACTCGCGCGCCCGGGCGGCGTCGATGAAATCGCCGGTAACCAACATCTCGAATGCAGCGCGGGGCGGAATGGCGCGCGACAGCGCCACCATGGGGGTTGAGCAGAAAAGCCCGACGTTCACGCCGTTGACGCCAAAACGCACGCCTTCTGCCGCGACAGCCAGATCGCAACTGGCGACCAGCTGGCAGCCGGCAGCGGTGGCGATGCCCTGCACCTCGGCAATCACCGGCTGGGGCAGGGCAGGGAGCTTTTGCATCATCGCCGCGCAGCGTGAAAACAGCCGTTCATAGGCGTTGCGACCGCTATCTTCGTCACGCCGCGCGCCCTGAATTTCGCGCAGGTCGTGACCGGCGCAGAAAGCCTTGCCCCGCGCGGCAAGTATGATGGCGCGGATGCCCTCATCCCCCGCCACCTCGTCCAGCGCATCGGAAAGTGCATCGATCATCGCCGTGGAAAGAGCGTTGTAATTCATTGGGCTGTTCAGGATCAGCCGGGCAACGGCGCCTTCGTCCTGACGCAGTACCAGCGGTTCGGGATTTCCGTCCTTCATGCTTTCCTCCTGACAGCTATGATGCGGCTTGTCTTTTCCCTGCCTTGCCGATCACTCTAGCTGTGGTTCCGACAGGGGGGAAGCATGGCATTGGTGATGGACCGCGAGGCACTGAACGTATTTCTTGACCGGAATTTTCCGCAAGTCGCGGGGCAGATCCGCGTCGAGGCGCTGGATGAGCAGCAAATGACTGCCCGGCTGCTGGTCAATGAACAACATCTGCGCCCGGGAGGTACCATCAGCGGTCCGGCAATGTTTGCCCTTGCCGATGTGACGATCTATCTGGCGATCCTTGCCCGCATCGGAGAGGTGGCGCTGGCGGTGACGACCAACGCCTCAATCGACTTCATGCGCAAACCTGAGTCTGGGCGCGATTTACTGGCCGATTGTCGTATCCTTAAGCTTGGGCGGGTACTGGCGGTCGGCGAGGTGCTGATGCGCTCGGAAGGCAGCGAGGAGCCGGTCGCGCGTTGCTCGATGACCTATTCGATTCCGCCGAACCGGTGATATTGGCGGGGGTTGCAATGGGGTATTATAATACCTATTTCATAACCATATGAAACTGCGATATAAATTCAGAACCATCTCGCTTGACCTGCGTGCGAGTTTTGCCGATATACCCCCATCTCGAATTGCAGCCCCCAAAGGGACCGACAAATGAAAACCTATACCGCGAAACCGGCGGAGATCGAGAAGAAGTGGATCCTGATCGACGCCGAGGGCGTTGTTCTGGGCCGGCTCGCCTCGATCGTCGCCATGCGCCTGCGTGGCAAGCACAAGCCGACTTTCACCCCGCACATGGACATGGGCGACAATGTCATCATCATCAACGCCGACAAGGTGCAGATGACCGGCGACAAGCGTGACGCCAAGAAATACTACTGGCACACCGGCCATCCGGGCGGCATCAAGCACCGGACTGCGCGTCAGATCCTGGAAGGCGCCCACCCCGAGCGCGTGGTGATCAAGGCTGTGGAGCGAATGATCTCGCGTAACAAGCTGGGCCGCAAACAGATGAGCAACCTGCGCGTCTATGCCGGTGCCGAGCACCCGCACGAGGCGCAGCAGCCCGAAGTGCTGGACGTCAAGTCCATGAACGCCAAGAACACCCGGAGCGCGTAAGCCATGGCCGAAGACAT
Source organism: Paracoccus sp. J56 (assembly GCF_019633685.1). Taxonomy (NCBI): domain Bacteria; kingdom Pseudomonadati; phylum Pseudomonadota; class Alphaproteobacteria; order Rhodobacterales; family Paracoccaceae; genus Paracoccus; species Paracoccus sp. J56. Next base: position 1,165 of record NZ_JAFL01000002.1, on the reverse strand, counting down.
CAAGACCCTCGACGATCTGAAATCGGTCGCGGCGGCGGCTCCTGCAGCGACCCCTTCGCGTGAGCCGCAGCGCGACTCGCTTGGCCGTTCCTATGCTACCGGCAAGCGTAAAGACGCGGTTGCTCGCGTCTGGGTCAAGCCGGGCTCGGGCAAGGTGGTGGTGAACGGCAAGGATATTGCCGAGTATTTCGCCCGTCCGGTGCTGCAGATGATCCTGCGCCAGCCTTTCGAAGTGGCCGGCGTTTCGGGCCAGTACGACGTCTATGCCACCGTCGCCGGTGGCGGTCTGTCGGGGCAGGCGGGTGCCGTGAAGCACGGTATCTCGAAAGCTCTGCAGCTGCACGAGCCGTCACTACGCGCTGCACTTAAAGCTGCTGGCTTCCTGACCCGCGACTCGCGCGTGGTTGAACGGAAGAAATACGGTAAAGCCAAAGCTCGCCGTTCGTTCCAGTTCTCGAAACGCTGATCGACCTTTCGATTTTGCTTCCTGGCGCGGTCCCACTGGGGCCGCGTCTTGCTTTTTAGGCCTCCGATTCCGCTCAGTCCGAGTCGTCAGGCACCGGTCGCGCGCTATTCAGGGTGCAACCTATGGCTGCGCTGTCAGAAAGATCGGAATTCTCCCCGAAGATTACGACATAAAAATGACAATAAATCATATGGTTGCACTTTTCTTACTCGGAACGTGCATTTTTGTGCTTGCAAGATCATCTTACAGGGCCTAGATACCGCTTCACCGACGCGGCGAGGCGCTGCGGCGGACGGCCGAAGCGGCGCGAAAGCAACGCCAAGTCTGAAAATTCAGGAGACCTGATGGCTTGGATGGCGCCATGGATGTGGTGTTGTTCGGGTTATTTTGTTTCCTCTGCTTTTTGACATTATTGGATATCTGAAGGGATATGCGGGCGGTCTGGTCGTTCAGTCGACGGATGACTTGCATATCGGCCTGGTAGGGGATTTCCCCGATGATCCAGGTGTCAGCTTCACTGTTTGTCGGTTCACGCGAGTGAATAGACAGGCAGAGATGATCCTTCCTTTACTGGAAGGACAGATGTGCAAGGTCTTTCTGTCAGGGATACGCGCTTTTTGCGCGTTTCAACTTGAGAGTTTGATCCTGGCTCAGAACGAACGCTGGCGGCAGGCCTAACACATGCAAGTCGAGCGAGGA